>CALBPH010000562.1 GCA_937899365.1 uncultured Leptolyngbya sp. | reverse complement strand
CGAAGTCTTTTCTGCTAACGCTCAATTTAAGCGCTTCTTAGAGCCGCCCCACCCCGGCACAACCGGTCTATGGCTTGCCAGCAATCCCCTAGCTGCCCCAACCGACCGCGAACGGGTCACCCTGGCCCAGGGTAAACCCGTTTATCGCGCGTTGTTTATCAAGACCTAATCCCAATTATTCCGTCACCTTCAGGCTATAGCGATGGCGGCCATCTTGCTCAAATGAGCCCACCCACACCTGGTAGGTGCCCTCGGCAAAGGTGTCTTGAATTTGAGCGTCACGGCTTTGGCGACTGGCGTTGTCATTGCAGCGTACCGTGCTGTCATTAGGCCCTTGAATCAGCAGCGTCGTGTCGGCACCGCCACTATCCACCGCAATGGTGAGCTGAGTAAACGCCTGCTCTAGGGTCAAAACATGATCTGGACTGCGGTCAGCATAGCCCAGGCAAAATTCACCACTGCTGTCACGACTGGCAATATTGGCTAGACCAAAGGAACCAACGGTCTGACCACTGGCCTGGGCAGCTGTAAACCCCAGGGCCAGTCTCATCTCACTGGCGGCTTGTGCAGCGGTAGCTAACACCAGTGGTAAGGCAAGGCTGGTTAATTTGAAAGCTGTTGACTTAAACGTTGTTGACTTAAACATAGTCACACCTAAGGATCACACACAGAGGGACGCCCACAGAGGGGCGAGTCATAGTTCTACAGTATCGACTTTCTCGAAACAGAATGCGGTTAAGATGCCGCTTTTATACACTGGTACAGCCCCGTCCGATAACAGGATAAAAAACAACAATCTTAATTTTTTAATCAGCATTTGGAAACAGCTGCTAAGTCTTGTCTACAGCCGCTGCCCTGCCCTGGCCATGCCATGTTTCAGCCTGAAAATGTGCTCCATATCCTTTAACACGTTTAAGTTCTGGTAGACGATAAGTTAACTGTTTGCTGGTTGTTTTCCCTAAGCTCACTAAAGACTCTGCCATCTTGACCGCTGCCGCCACCGCATCAATTACCGGCACCCCCAGCCGGTCTTCTAATTGTTGCTCCAGTCCACTCATGCCAGCACAGCCCAAGCAAATGGCTTCAGCCCCATCCTCACTAATGGCCAGTTGGCTGGCCTCAGTCAACACATCTAAGGTGGCAGCCCGGTCTTGTTCCGTATCGAGCACCGACAGCTTTGTCGTCCGCACCGAGGCGCATCGTGCCGTTAGTCCTGTTTTAGAAACTGTTTTTTCCACCATGTCCCGGACGCGGTGGAGTGTGGTGACTACGCTCCACTTTGCTGCCAGCATGTTTGCCATGTAGAGACTGGCCTCCGCAATGCCAACCACAGGTTTCGAGGTGATCTCACGGGCCGCTTCAATACCAGGATCCCCCCAGCAAGCCAAGATAAACGCATCGGAATCACTGTCTAGAATAATCTGTTCTAGAATGCCGGGGATAGCTAGATACTCATCATAAAAACTCTCAATGGATTCAGGTCCTGTCTGAGGCTGCACAGTCAGAATCTCAGTCCTTGGAAACTTAACGTTCTGAGCCGAGGTATTAATATTGACCGTCATGGGCTGACAGGTATTACCGTTGATAATTTTGATGCGACAGCTGGGCAGATCCATGGGACGAGGGACAAGGACATCCTGCATATTTTGCCTTATCCCTGGGGAGGATCAGCAACGCTCCTGTTTCTTATTGCTTAATTTTTATCACTTGTTTTTATCACTTGCCGCCAGGTAACCCCACGTATAAGCCGTTGGTCCGATGGACTGATGCACCGTAAATTCGGTGACGGGTACGTAATAATATGAGTCGAAATAGGCCTCGGATGTGGGCCATTCCCAGGCCGTAGGGGTCACTTTATTGGCAAACATGTCCACAGCCCAGTGCCATTTTCTGACATGGCCTTCGGCATCTTGTAAATCCATGGGGCCATAAACTGTGATCCCCGGAGGTGGTTCCTTGCCCAAGGCACGGACATCGGCCATTAGGGGCATCTTGGGATTTCTATGGCCAACGCCAATGGTGTAGGACATGTTGCTAGGGTTGGCCCCTGCTGCAAACTGAGTTGCTAAGATGCCCGCTTTTAAATAGGCATCGTCACCCGTCAGGGTATGGGCGTGGAAAAGTGTTTGGGTTTTAGGTGTGGTCATGGTTCCCCACCCAATCATTAACCCTGGGTCAACGTTCCACTTAAAGCCTGTGCGCTCTATATTCTCAATATCAGTCTTAGCCGTCCGCACTAGGGTATTGATGGCGTTTTGTTTGATGGTTTGATTAATCTTGGGACGCTCCGTGCGGGCATAGACAAATGCAGCATGGCTGTGATCGTGGTTGTTCCACCTTTTCAAGGGAGCGTTGGCATTGGTAAAGATAGTGGTATCTAGAAAAAGCTGATGCCACTGCTCATCGCCCGTCAATCGATAGAGTTCGGCCGCGGCCAGATTACGTTCGTCATAAACACGAGAATAGAGAAAAGAGTCCGGTTCTTCCGGTTCTTTGGCCAATTCAGCATTGGCCCAGTTCATGGCACGAATAGCGCTGTCTTTATAGGTGTTAGCCAGGTCCTGATCGTAGGCAGCCAGCACATAGGCGGCCCGAGCCGCCACGTTGGCGTAGGTATAGCTGGACCATATACCTGGACCATACACCATGACCGTTTGGGATTCTTGCCAACTGCCCTCTGGCCGAATGGGGTGGCCCGATGATTCAATGCCTCCCGGTATGCCCCCCGCTTTTGTCTGGAGCCGCCGGAACACATCCAATCCCCACAGGGCCTCATCCACAATATCGGGCAGATCATTGTTGGATTCGGGTAGGTTTAAGTCAATCTCCTTGAAATACTCTGGATAGAGTTCCACCAGCTCTAAAAATGACCGGGTAACTTGCAAATGGGAGATCCGCCGATCCCAGTCACCAGCATCCATCCAGCCTCCCCAAGCGTCTGGAACTTCTTCCTCTGTGCGAGTGGCCATTAGGGCTTCAAAGGCGTTGGCCCCATCCCGGTAGTTGAAGCCCATGTTGGTCTCCATCAGGGGAACGGTGGACTGATAAATCACCACATCGTCATCGGGGTGAAACGGTCGGGGACGCTCGTAGTCGGTGTAGGGCTGCTCCAGGGCAATGCCACTTCGCTGGTGATACATCCCCCGAGCAGACACATAAAATGCGTCACGCCAGGTATTTTCGCCAATTTCAAATTCGTAGGAGGTGCCCACTCCATCCACATAAACGCGATACTGACCAGGGGTGGAGAACTGGCTAAAGTCCATCATGAACACATCGGTGTCATTGTGGTTTCTCTCCCGTAGGTTTTTGACATCACCGGCCTGGGAAAGGGTGGTTTTACCGTCATAGACCCGCTCACCTGTGGCCGTATCAATTAGCCAGAATGGCTTACCTGCGACATAGCTAAGACCGCCACCATTGCCCATCCATGTAGATAGGAAGGCGACTTTGGCCGCATCATCTGGATCAAAACCCAGGTGAGATATCTGTACGGCTTCACTACGGGTTTTCTCGGGTCTATACAAAAATTCAGTATCTTGCAGAAATTGGTCAGCAAAGCTAAACCGATAGGTTTCGCCGGGGGTAAGGGCCTCCGGTAGTTCTAGAAATAGCGTATGGACCATGGGCCACTCAAAGTTCCACGGACCCGTTTGGGCCATGCTATCGATTTTGCTTTTACGATAAACATTGGTGGGAACTATCTTGCTACCGTCTGCGGTAGTGACTTTGTAACGGCTGAGGTCACCGACGCAGCGAGTATTCAGCGTTGGCCCCAGACGCTGATCGGCTAGCAAAATTAGATTGGCATCTCCCAAGACTAGTTGCCCTAGGGGTTTTCCATTGCGAAATACCCAGTTTTTTTCTTTGATAACGTCACCGGGCTGGGACTCATAGGCGACTTGCTTACCCCGGACCAGCTCACCGGCTTCTATCCGTAACGCCACTACGTTTTCACTAACGGTATAAATATGGGTAATCGGGATGCTCGTCTGGTCAACATTTTTCGAAGAGACCGTGTTGACCAAACCTGGAATCTGGATGAACGATTGCCTAGTGCCGCACTGCTCGGCGTTGGTCCAACCAAGGAGAAAAGAGAGGAGACTTTCTAGCATCTAGACACCAGCTAAGGGGCTTTGGACGGTAGGCTTTAGGGGTAGATGTCTGACTTTATCCATGGAAAGTTCCTGCCCCCTTTAAACAATGCCCAAACCTGTAATTTATGTTGTTGCCTATGTAGTTGTTGATCATCAACAACTACTCACCGTCCGGAAGAAAAACACCCAAAAGTTTATGTTTCCAGGCGGTAAGCTTGAGCCTGGGGAGAATGCTGAGGCGGCAATTCAGCGAGAAGTTAAGGAGGAGCTCAGCTGTGATATCGATTTCAGCACGTTTAAGTTGCTGGGCAAGTTTGTCACCACCGCCGCCAATGAGGCCAACACCCAACTGGTGGCAACCGTATTTCAAGGCGATCTTGTGGGCACCCCCATGGCCTCCAGCGAAATTGCTGAACTCCGGTGGATACCCATTCTGGCTAAGGACTATCCTATTGAGCTGGCTCCCCTCCTAACTAAGTGGGTGCTGCCGCACCTCAGGGGCAATTGAATGCTGCTGTAGGTCTGCTGCCACACCTGACAGTTGATAGCCCTAAGCTGCGTCTTAGCCCTAAGCTGCGTCTTAGTCCTAGGCCACGGCTTAGCCCTAAGCTGCGGCTTTATAAAACGGGCGTTTTACCACCGTAGCGGGTACGGTCTTCTGACGGATTTGGACAGTCACCACTGTGCCAATTTTTGCTAGCTCAGTTGGCACATAGGCTAGGGCCACCGGATATCCCAAGGTGGGGGATAGGGTGCCGCTGGTGACAATGCCTATGGATTTGTCATCTTGAATGATGGGGTAGTCATGGCGGGCAATGTTGCGACCGTCTAGCTGTAGACCCACCAGACGGCGGGAGACGCCATCGGCCTTTTGCTTTGCCAGCACATCTCGCCCCATAAAGTCTGACACCTTATCTAGATGGACTAACCAGCTCAGCCCGCCTTCTAGAGGTGTGGTTGTATCGTTAATGTCTTGGCCATAGAGTGCCATGGCCGCTTCGAGTCGGAGGGTGTCCCGTGCTCCTAGACCGCAGGCTTCAGCCCCATGTGCTTGCAGCGCTGTCCAAATATCAGCAGCGCCATCGGCATTAACCATAACTTCAAATCCGTCTTCGCCGGTATAGCCTGTGCGGGCCAGGAATGCTTTATGCCCGAGCACTTGGCCATAGGCGTGGTTATAGCGGCGAATAGTGCTGAGATCGATATCTTCTGTAATTAGCTGCAGGGTTGCTACGGCTTTGGGGCCTTGCACCGCTATCAGGGCCTGATTTTGGGAGTTATCCTGTAGCTCTACACCGGATAGATGCTCCAGTAGCCAGGATTTATCTTTGGCGGTGGTGGCCGCGTTCACAATTAGGGTGACTTGGTTGCCTTCGTCGTAGATAATCAGGTCGTCAATAATGCCACCCTGGGGGTTGAGTAATACGGTGTACTGGGCCTTGCCAGGAGAGAGCTTTCCTAGATCAGAGGGGACCAGCTGCTGAAGCGATCGCAACACGGTATCCCCCGTGAGGATAAATTTCCCCATGTGGGAGATATCAAATAAGCCCACTGAGGTGCGAACGGCTGCATGTTCTTGCTTGATGCTGCTAAATTGCACCGGCATTTCCCAACCGGAGAATGCGGTCATACGGGCATTGGCTTGAACACATAAATCGTAAAGCGGTGTGTGGAGCAGGCTCATGGCTGATGGATAGGACAGTCTCAATAATCCAACTCCCCTGTCCCGGTTATTTATCTCTCAAAGCTACCTGTGTGACTATGACGCCGGTCTACAATGGCCATTCACCATGGTTTAGTCTATGGATTGTAAATATGGATTATGAACCATTTTGTTTAGTTGAAATGGCTTCATTGAGCTTGATTGGGTGAGTCTGAGGGGGAATACTGGGGGCTCTCGGGGTCAGACATCATGGTAGGTTATGCCGTCTTACTATTCTTCTTGGTTTGCCCATCAGCTGCAGGCTTTGCTCAACCGTAGTCAATCCAGCCTAACTATGTCGCAACCGTCCCATTGTTTTGTTCTATTTGGTGCAGAGTTTAGCGGCGGTCGTTTGATGGTTGATTTACTCCGTCGTGTGGTTGATGCCCGCTATGGTTTACTACCGCCAACCTGGGCCGTTGAGCCGCTGTTAGCGCACCGTCACTTTTTTCCGTTACAGCATATTCGCCGTCATGGGTCTGCCTGTCCTGAGTATCTATTTGGCTTTAGGCTATCGGCGGCGGATCTGATGCTGACCCATGGGATGGGTGAACCCCATCGGTTTATGACTCTGCTATATGAGCGGGGATACAAAGTGATTCATAGTCAGCGACGAGATTTGATGCGACATGCGATCGCAATTCTCAAATCTCAAAATCCTTCCCAGCGCCACATCCACCCCCCAGCGTTAATTGCCACCCTCAAACAGCTAGACGAGCAACGGATTGCCGAAGCCACCATTGTGGCCCAGGTGCCCCACTTGACCATCACCTATGAAACGGATCTGCTCAATCCCAATGTCCACAACGCCACGGCTCAACGGCTGTGTCGCTTTTTGTCGCTACAGCAACAGCAACAGGTGAACTGCACCATGAAACTGGTTCACCAAAGTATTCCCGATCTAGTGGCTAACTACGATGACGTCTGTGCGGCCTTGGAGCACTCAGACTATGCCTATGTGTTGACCGAAGCATCGGCAAAGTTGGTGATATAAAAATCTGGCCGTTGTCGATCCTCGGGACGATAGTATCCTAGAAAGTCTAATTGCTGGCATCATCACCCGATCGGTTGATCCTCTAAATCAGCAACGGCTTTTTGTCTTTCGCTTTTTTAGCTTTCGCTGTTCGACTGCTGAGCGCTCATGTCTACTCCTTGAGCTGCTAAAGCCGCCGCTGCATTGCGTCGCCACATAGCTGGCTTAATCCGTCTGAGTGCCGATGCTGGAAATTGCTGATTCCACTCCTGTTCAGTTAGGGTGGCCAGATCCTCTAATGGGGGCGCCACATTGCCGGGATAGGGTTCAAATTCTGCCACATCCGTTGGTTGGGCAAAGCGTTGATTCCAGGGACACACATCCTGACAGATATCGCAGCCAGCAACCCAGTTATGTAAGTGATTTGCCACTTGAGTTGGCAGCTGTGGCCCACGATTTTCAATGGTGTGATAAGCAATGCAGCGACTGGCATCGACAACCCCTGGGGCGCGAATTGCCTGGGTGGGGCAAGCCTCAATACAACGGGTGCAGGTGCCACAGTGGCTGGTGTGGGGGTTAGAGGGTGACAGGCTCAGATTGGTCAAAATTTCGCCTAAAAATACCCAGGACCCATAGTCACGGGAGATCACATTGACATATTTGGCCACCCACCCCAGCCCGGCATCCTGGGCCCAAAATTAATCATATACAGGACCCGAATCAACGTAATAGCGAGCGGTGATGTCGTCACCCTGGGCCTGCAGCCACAGGGTGAGCTGCTTTAGTTTTTTATGAACCACCCGGTGATAGTCGCGCCCCCAACCATAGCGGGCAATTTTGCCATACTCGGCTCCCTCAGGCCGCTGATGGGGGGTGTAATAGTTCAGGGCAACGCAAATTACTGAGCGCACCTCCGGCATAACCCGACGAATATCCTGACGCTTCGGGTTTGCCATCCATGCCATGTCGGCCTGATATCCCTGGCCCAACCACTGCTGTAGCCGAGTTTGCATGGTTTGCTCTTGGGCGGTGGCCTCCGAGTTTACCGCCACCACACCAAAGCGATGAAAGCCCACAGCAGCGGCCTGTTGCTCTAGCTGGGTACGGAGCGAATTGACGATTTTTTGGGAATCTGACACTGCATTACGACCCGCACCTGACGACTAAAACCACGGTGTTCTTCATGGTCAACAATGGTTTGAATGTCTGGAGTGTAGTTCTCTGGACCAACAATTTCAAATCCTAAGCGGTGATAAAAAGGGATAGTCCAAGGAATGTAACGAAATGTGGTCAAGGTAACTGTTGGGTAGTTTTGCTCATGGGCCGCATTGAGTACCTGATTGACCAATGCGAACCCGATACCCTGGCGACCGTAGGTGGGTAAAACATCCAGCTCTACTATAAAAAAGCCATTACCTAGACGATTAACGACAACAAAGCCTGCCAGTAGCAGGCTTGAAGAATCTGATACGACGGCAACCCAAAGATGTTGCTGTCGCTGAGCATGGGTTAGAACCTTGACGGAGACGGTATCGTCTAAATTTTCTGGGGTAAGACCCAGTTTGGATATGTAGGGCAGATATTGCTGGGCTGCGGTTCTTTCAATAGTAGGCAGGTAGTCAACATCCGATGGTTGCGCTAATCGAATGCAATAGTCCATGAGATCGCAATGCCATTTGCAATTAGTTGTCTTCAAAGAAGGTTGTTATCGATGACAGCCACTGCTCAAGGGTTGCCTCCACGCTGCTGCCACCATCGCCCGCATCCTCAGAGGGCTGGTCATCCGTGCCCTCTCCCCCCAACCAGGGAAATGGGGCCATGGCCTCAGGCTGCACCTCAACTACTGGCATTTCGGCTGGGCTAGTGAGCTCAGGCACAATCTGAAACCTGGAGCTGCCGTCATCATCACGCGACTGAACCACCGGTGGTTGGTTGGCAGCCAGGACGATGGAGTGGTCGACCCACCCCAGGACGAGCATCAAACCAATCAAAATAGACCTAACCCACCATGTCATCACGCTGTCTAGTCGTTTCATTGCTGCAATTTTAGTTTGCCAGACTCAATGAGAAACCGGATTAGAGCTGGGACAGTCCAAAGTTTAATCTTGTTGTAATAATTGCTGGATTCTGTAGCTAGCGTAAACTTTTACAGTGCAGTTTTATTTCTCTTCCCATTGAAAATAATACGTCACAATCTAATGGGAGATTTAGTAACAACAGATACCCCTTCAAGGATGACAAGCTTGAATACTAGAGCAAACATACAGGTTTCTAGGGTTCCGGTTTAATAGTCTGAGATATCTCAGGGTTGAATGTCTGGACCGAGAGAGGCCGCCAGTTTTCTGGTACACGGCGGGATAAAAGCCCGGGAGAAATCATTCAGCAGGTTTTATCTGCTGTTCGTTCTCTCGGGCTTTTGCTTTGTAAGCCCCTGACCACTTCGTCCCTTCAGTATTACGCCCCGACATCATGAGTGATACCCCCACCTTTCGCAATCCAGCCGACTCAGAAGCCAATCGTGCCTTAGAGCTTGAGGCTCAGCTGCCTCTGACAGGCTGGCAGCAAGAAGTCTCCCAGGGCTTGGAGTATGGCTTGGAGGCTGCCGATAGTATTCGCGATCGCACCATTCCCACCTTCTCTCGCGGCGAGCTGCCCCACTACGCTGGTATCAACACCTTTCTTAAGGCCCCCTACATAGAAGATGTGCGTAAGGTCGGTGACTACGATGTCGCCATTGTCGGTGTTCCCCACGATTCTGGCACCACCTATCGCCCCGGTACCCGGTTTGGCCCCCAGGGCATCCGTCGCATTTCCGCCCTCTACACCCCCTACAACTTTGAAATGGGTATCGATTTGCGAGAGCAGATTACCCTCTGTGATGTGGGCGATATCTTTACCATTCCGGCCAACAACGAGAAATCCTTTGACCAGATCTCCAAAGGGATCGCCCACATTTTTAGCTCCGGTGCATTTCCCATTATTCTCGGCGGCGACCATTCCATTGGGTTCCCCACCGTGCGCGGCGTCTGTCGCCACCTCGGCGATAAAAAAGTGGGCATCATCCACTTTGATCGCCATGTGGACACCCAAGAAACCGACCTGGACGAACGCATGCACACCTGTCCCTGGTTCCATGCCACCAACATGAAAAATGCCCCCGCCAAAAACCTGGTGCAGCTGGGTATTGGCGGCTGGCAGGTGCCACGTCAGGGAGTAAAAGTCTGTCGCGAGCGGGCCACCAACATTCTGACGGTGACCGACATTACCGAAATGGCATCGATGCCGCCGTTGACTTTGCCCTGGAGCGAGCCCTGG
>CALBPH010000561.1 GCA_937899365.1 uncultured Leptolyngbya sp. | reverse complement strand
AGCTTAATGCAACTAGGGACATCCTGATATGTTGGGTTGTAGGGCGGCATACCGGCCCTGCTCAGGGGGTTTGGGGAACTCGAAGGGACCCCAAGCAACGGTTCTCGCCACTACCCAACCCCTAAAAGCATATCGCCCCCCATCGAGCCATCACAATAAACCTGAAACCTAACTGTCTGATGAAACAACTTGAGACTCTTCTACCATAATAAAGAAAATAGTCTCCAAACCATTGTCGAAACGCAACGTATTGACCAAATCATGTTCAATAGAAATGGCAGAGTCGACGATAATCATATCAGGCTGAAGAGAGAGAGCTTTTTCAATGCCATCTTTCCCCGTGGTGGATTGAGTCACCGTATAGCCAGTTGAAAGAAGAACGTCTGTTAATGTTTGGGTAGTAGCAACATCGATATCCACAACAAGAACTTTACGATTGGAAGTTCCTTGGTCTAACAAGGTTTTGATGTCGTTGAGTAACACATCGGTGTCGATGGGTTTACTCAAGTAGCGATCAACACCGAGGCGATACCCCCGTTCCTGGTCTTGGATAATGGAAAGGACAATCGTAGGAATGCCCATGGTGGCAGGGTTGTTTTTGAGGACGGCGGCCAGGTCAAAACCGTCGATGTTGGGCATCATCACATCCAGAATGATCAGATCGGGTAGGGAGGCTTTGATTTGGTTGAGGGCGTCCATGCCGTCTGTGGCCACATCCACCTGGTAACCGACGGCTTCTAGCTCCTGGCGTAAAAGTTGACGAATGTGGGGTTCATCGTCAACGACTAAAATTGTTTTTTGAGCTTTGTTTTCTGGGGTGACGGCTCGGCCAACATTCTCTTTAAGTCGTGTGACTAGTGCTTGCCAGTTGGTGGAGACAATCTCGGTGGTGTGGGCAACTTCTCCTGTTGGCAGGGTAAAGGAAAATGTACTGCCCTGGTCTAGCTCGCTTTCGACCCAAATACGTCCCCCGTGGTGTTCGATGATTTGTTTGCAGATGGGTAACCCCAGACCGGTGCCCTGGGGTTTGTCGGTCATGATTTCGCCCACTTGGGTAAATTTATCGAATACTTTGTCGAGATCGTTGGGTGAGAGGCCAATGCCGGTGTCGATGATGCTGATGATAATGTTAGTCCCCTGGTGCTGGGCACGGCAGGTGATAGAGCCGCTGGGGGTAAATTTGATAGCGTTGGAGATTAGGTTGATGACAACCTGGATCAGGCGGTTGCGATCGCACCTCACCTGGGGTAAATCTGGTTCAATTTCACGGATAACAGGCAATTCTTGGTTTTGTGCCAGCACAGACGTGGCTGAGAGCGCATGGTCGATAATCTCTGAAATAAACGTTGGCTGAATATTCCATTCGATTTTGCCCGCTTCAATTTTAGAAATATCTAGCACATCATTAATTAACGATGTGAGTCGTTCCCCTTCAGATACAATAATGTCTAAGTTCTCACGCACCTGACGGACCGCTCGATCCGTCTTTTTATTATTGATATCTACGGTGGGTAAAATATTGTCTTCTAACTTCTTTTGGATCAGTTTAGCAAATCCGAGCACTGAGGTTAGGGGGGTGCGTAGCTCATGGGATACCGTGGAAAGAAAGTCCGTCTTCATTTGATCGATCTCTTTCTCGGTGGTGATATCGCGGATCAACACAACAGACCCCTTTGACTGTAGCGATTCTGGGTTAGACACTGTCCCTGCATCTGGGGTAATGGCCGTTATTAGAGCCTGCCCTATCCGTTGTTCCAACAGCTCCACCTCAGTACTAAGATTCACCTCTGGGGAGGTTTGGTTTTGGGTGATTAGCTCCGTAATGGACCGCTCAAACACTGCTTGCATGGGCTGCCCCGTTAGGGAAGGGCTATTGAGCTGAAACATTTTTCTCAAGGCCGGGTTAGAGCGGATAACATACCCTTGACTGTCAATGACCAGTAGCCCATCGGCTAAATTATCAATAATGGCATTGAGTTCTTGGGCCTGGGTTTCTAAATCTTGCTGGGTCATACTCAGAACATGGGTATAGTTTCCCACCCACCTGATCAGCTGATTTAATGACTTGGCCAAACTACCGATTTCATCCTCGTTGATGATGGCGGCTTGTAGGTTAAAGTTCTCCTCCTGTGTGACCTGTAGGGCGGTTTCTTCTAAGGCTCGCAACGGTCGACTGATGGTAAGGCTAATAACATAGGCCAGTAGGCTAGCCAGCAACAGCGATAAAACAACGCTGATGGTAACTACCCGAGTCTGTAGCTGTTGAGATGTCCGATTGATTTCTCTGGACTCGGCGATTTCATCTATTTCAATAAAATTGGCGAGTTCAGCTAGCTTTGTTTCAAATTCTTCTAGCTTGAGGGCGGCGGGACGACGATTTAATTCAATAAATTTTTGACGAGCGGCTATTAGTTCCGTAACCTGGAGTTCTTCAATGTTTAACTCTTTTACAAATTGTTCAACATCCCGTAAGTTATCCTCGATGACCGTGTCATAGTTGTCGATCAGGTCATCAAGTAGTTCAAGTTCTGTCTCTGTTTCTTCAACACCTTCATCAATATCCTCATCATACTGTCTGATCAGCTCAGCCCAATCTTCTTGAAAATCTCGACCGCTAGCTCGATAAAGGTCGTAGCTGATGAAGAACCGTTCTGGATCTTCAAACCAGGTGATCAGCTGGCGTTCGTAGGCAATAAATCGATTAATAGATTTCTCTAGATTGCTAAGACTCAGAATTTCTTCAACTGCATCTTCATTGCCTTCATAGGCTTCCTGTTCATAGCGCTGGGCGATTTTAATTCCGGTGGCTGTTCCCGCAACAACAATACCGACAACTAACGCATACCCAAGGCCAATTTTTTGAACCACGTTGAGGCCGCTTAGCCAGCGATTTGACCTGAATAAACTATTTTCTTGAGATGCATTAGAGGGGGACAAGGGTGGGATGCTCATGACGACAGTCGATTTATGGGTGAAGCGCTAAGACGGTTGTCGCCTTTTCCAACACGTCATCTGGATCAAAGGGTTTGGTCATGTACAGGTTGGCTCCGACATCATGTCCCTGTTGTTGATCAAACGCCTGCCCCTTAGCCGTCAGCATAATAATGTAAGTATCCTGGGTAGCCACATCTGCTTTAACGGCCTGACAGACTTCAAAGCCGTTCATTTTAGGCATCATTACATCGAGAAATACCAAATCGGGCTTTTCTGTTTGGATCAGGTCTAAGGCTTCTAAACCGTTAGATGCGGTTAGCAACTCTACCCCATCGTCTTCGAGCTCCTCTAGGGTCTGCTCCATGAGAATCCGGATATGTACTTCATCGTCAACAATCAAAATAGTTTTTGCCATGGACTGGTTTATGGACTGGTTTATGGACTACAAAAGGGGGGGGAGCGCGCTTAGCTAAACCTGTTGGGAATGACCTCGACTAGAGCGGAGCCTCCGGGGGCGGTTCTACCATAATGATAAAAATATTTTCTAAACCATTTTCAAACCGTAGGGTATTGACCAGATCATGCTCCATAGAAATGGCTGAATCGACAATTATCATATCGGGTTTTAGGGCCAGGGCTTTCTCAATACCGTCTTTTCCCGTGGTAGATTCGGTCACGGTGTATCCTTTTGACAGTAATGCCTCTGTTAATGTATTGGTGGTGGAGGTGTCTATGTCGACCACTAACACATTCCGTTTAGAGGTGCCCTCGTCTAGCAAGGTCTTAATGTCGTTGAGTAAAATCTCCGTATTGATTGGTTTACTCAGGTAGCGATCAACACCGAGGCGATACCCCCGCTCCTGGTCTTGAATGATGGAAAGCACAATGGTGGGAATACCCATGGTGGCGGGATTATTTTTTAGAACGGCGGCTAGATCAAATCCGTTAATGTTGGGCATCATCAAATCTAGAATGATCAGGTCTGGCAGGGCTAGCTTGATCCGGTTTAGGGCTGCCATGCCGTCTTCGGCCACCTGCACCTGGTAGCCAACGGCTTCTAATTCCTGACGCAGCAGCTGGCGAATATGGGGTTCATCATCCACCACTAAAATTGTTTTCTGGGCGTTATCCGTGGGGGGGACCGTTTGCTCTATGTTTTCCTTGAGCTGCTGCACCAGGGTTTGCAGGTCAAATTTGCCCACCTCGACCTCGGGCAGGATTCTCAAAGGCAGGGTAAAGGTAAAGCAGCTACCCTGGCCGATGTTGCTTTCAGCCCAGATACGTCCCCCGTGGTGTTCGACAATCTGTTTGCAAATGGGTAGCCCCAAACCGGTTCCTCTGGGTTTGTCGGTCATTACTTTACCCACCTGCTTAAACTTCTCAAACACTTTTTCTAAATCGTCCTTAGAAAGCCCAATGCCGGTGTCGATGATACTGATGGCGACGTTCTTATTTTGACGGCGGACCCGGTAGGTTACAGAACCACTTTCGGTAAATTTGATGGCGTTGGATACCAGGTTGATGATCACTTGGATGATGCGGTCGCGATCGCACATCACCTCCGAGTCTATGGGGTCAAGATCACGAACAATCTCCAAGCCGTTGTTTTGAGACAAGACAGACGTTGCTGAGATCGCCCGATCAATAATTTCTGAAATGGCTACCGGCTCAATGTTCCATTCAACCTTACCGGCCTCAATTTTAGAAATATCTAGCACATCGTTAATTAGCGAGGTGAGCCGTTCTCCCTCCGACACAATAATGCCCAAATTTTCACGCACCTGCCGTACAGCCCGCTCTGTTTTTTTCGTTTCAATATTTACAGCGGGTATGACGGTGTCTTCCAACTTTTTCTGAATTAGTTTAGCAAACCCCAGCACTGAGGTCAGCGGCGTTCGCAACTCATGGGATACCGTGGAGATAAAGTCGGTTTTCATCTGATCAACTTCTTTCTCAGCGGAAATATCGCGAATTAAAACAATTGAACCAAAGCTCTCACCCACGTCATCATGACGGCTAGCAACTGCCGTAATTAACGCCTGCCCAATGCCGTCATTGGGCAGCTCCACATCCCTAATCAACAGCTGGTTAGGATTGGCCTGATTTTGGGAAATTAACCGAGACAGGTCGGTATTAAAAATCTCATGGCAGGGTCGACCCACTAAGATTTGACTGTGGAGGTTAAACATGTTGATTAAGATGGGGTTGCTACGGATGATAATCCCAGCTGAATCGATCGCCAATAATCCATCCCCAAGATTGTCAATAATGGCATTGAGCTGCTGGGTCCGTTCTTGAACCCG
>CALBPH010000560.1 GCA_937899365.1 uncultured Leptolyngbya sp. | reverse complement strand
CGTTAGGGTGGGCTTCTAGATCGGTGTCTTCCCAGAGCTTGAGGAAATAGCGATAGCGTTTTTCGCACAGGGTTTTTTCCATACAGGCGACCGATGCCCGAATAATTAACGGAGCCCGGAGAATATCTCGCTGGGTTTTTTCATCTAAATAGAGCAGATGATGTACCTGGGATAGGGGGCCAGTGGATTCGGACGCCAGGTTGCGTAGCTGTTCCAAGAGCGCCACTGGGGAGGCTTCTGCTTGGGCCTCATCGGCTAACTGCCACTGCAGCATCATGCGCCACAGGGCACGATGGTGGGAAAAGCTCAGTTGCAGATCTCGTTCTTCCAGGGCCTTTTGAATCTCTTGGCGATTGTTGGGAATGTGAATATACACCCGTAGCAGCCAGCCCTCAGCTTCTTCGAGGGCACCTTTTTTGATGGCGATCTTAACGTCTTTGGGAGAGTCGTCTGGTGAGCGTCGTTGGCGACGAACCTGGGCTAAAAAGTTTTCCGCCAGCAAGGGGACCAGTCGAGCATCCCCCTGGCTAAAGATTTCGGCGCAGTGACGGAGGTAATGGGTGCGGGTATCGGCGTTGGCAATATCCGCCAGCAGTTTGACAATATCCTGAGAGCCCTTTTGAAACTGGTCGGCCTGTTTCAGATCAATATCTTGCAGCGTTTGTTGAATTTGCCAGTCGAGCCATAGGGGGGCGGCGTCTACTAACGCATTGTATTCATCGGAGACATGGGTGCGCAGATAGTCATCGGGGTCCTTACCGTCAGGAATGTTGAGAATCCGTAGCTGCACATCCCCCCGATGGGCCATTTCAGCCTCTTCCCCAATGGCTCGCTGGGCCGCTTTGATACCGGCAGCATCGGCATCAAAATTAAAAACGATTTGCTTGGACTCGGTGTAGCGCAGCAGCTGACGCACCTGACCTGCGTTGAGGGCCGTGCCCAAGGAGGCAACAGCATTGGTGATATTGGCGGCATGCAGGGCGACCACATCAAAGTAGCCTTCCACGACGATGGCGCGGTCTTGCTTGGCGATCGCCCCCTTGGCCTTATCTAACCCATACAGGGTTTTACTTTTATCAAACAGCTCTGTTTCTGGTGAGTTGAGGTATTTGGGTTTTGCATCGCCCAAACAACGGCCCCCAAAGCCAATGATGCGTCCGTTGGGGTCGTGGATGGGCACCATCACCCGATCGCGAAAGCGGTCGTAGTAGCTCGTACCGTTTTTATTGGGTACGATCAGCCCCGCCTGCTCAACCAGCTTAACTGAATAGTTTTTTTGCTCGACAAGATAGCCATAGAGCGGCTGCCAACCGTCGGGGGCATAGCCAAAGGTAAATCGTTTGAGGATGTCGTCGCTAAACTGACGTTGCGATCGCAGATATTCTAGTGCCTGCTGCCCAACACTTTGGTATAGGGCATGCTCATAGAATTTTGCCGTCACCGTGAGAATTTCAAACAGCTGCTCCCGCAGTGTCACCTTGCGCTGATATTCTTGCTGTTTTGCCGGTTCTAGAGTCTTGACAGGTACCTGGTAGCGGCGCGCTAGATCCAGCACCACTTCAGCAAACGACTGTTGCCCCAGCTCCATCAAAAACTTAAAGGCATTACCCCCAGCCCCACAGCTAAAGCAGTAGTAAAACTGCTTGGCAGGGCTGACACTAAAGCTAGGGGACTTGTCATCATGGAAAGGACACAGCCCTGTAAAATCCTTGCCCTGCTTTTTGAGCACCACATGCTCAGACACAACATCGACGATGTCCGCTCGCTGACGAACATCGTCGATAGTATCTGGATGTATGCGGGGGGAACTCATAGGGAGCTAGGAGGGGCTTCGTGATTGTCTCAGTTACGACAATCATAGAACTAATGCCCCATCTAATGCCCTATCTAATGCCCCACAGAGACACAGCTACCGATCGGTTCATCCTCTAATTCAGCAACGGCTAGAATGTTTCTTCGGTGGGTTCAGACCCAGACCCCGGCGCAGAGTCAGGAACAGCGCAAGCCGCCAGATTGGTATCGATTTGCTGAAGTTGTTCATCGGTCAGAATGCCCATGACATCTTGCTCAAATGTCTCCTCAGCCATCTCAATGCTAGCTTCCTGCTCGGCACTCGGTCCCAAGCCTGATGCGTCTAC
>CALBPH010000559.1 GCA_937899365.1 uncultured Leptolyngbya sp. | reverse complement strand
GCCGTCCAATTCTCTCGTCGTTTAGCCAATTCCTCATCCGAGACATTTAGCTGCAACAACAGCTGATCGGCATCGATGGTGATAGAGTCACCCTCTTCAACCAGACCGATGGTCCCACCCACATAGGCCTCGGGGGCGACGTGACCAACCACCATGCCATAGGTGCCACCGGAGAAACGGCCATCGGTAATCAGACCAACAGAATCGCCTAAGCCCGCTCCAATAATGGCTGATGTGGGAGCCAACATTTCTCTCATACCGGGTCCACCCTTGGGACCTTCGTAACGAATTACGAGAATATCGCCAGCCTTGATTTTGTTTGCCAAAATAGCATCCAGACAGGCTTCTTCAGACTCATATACCCGAGCCGGACCGGTAATGTTACGCTTTTTGATGCCAGTCAGTTTGGCCACAGAGCCTTCGGTGGCCAAGTTACCCTTGAGAATCCCCAGGTGCCCTTGGGCGTACATCGGCTGGTCAAAAGGCCGAATGACATCTTGATCAGGACTGGGGGTATCAGGTACATCTGCCAGGGTTTCTGCAATTGTCTGACCAGAAACCGTTAGCGCATCTCCATGGAGTAATCCCTGGTTGAGTAACATTTTCATGACCAGGGGAATACCACCGGCTTTGTGCAAGTCAGTGGCCACATAGCGGCCTGAGGGTTTTAGGTCACAGAAGACGGGGACCCGATTGCGGATAGCTTCAAAATCATCAATGGAGAGTTCGACCCCCATGGTGTGGGCAATGGCCAACAGGTGTAGCACTGAGTTGGTGGAACCGCCCACGGCCATAATGACGGAAATCGCATTTTCAAAGGCCTTGCGGGTGAGGATCTGACTGGGCAAAATCTGGTTGCGGATGGCGTCTACTAGGACAAAGGCAGATTTCTCGGCACTGTCGGCTTTTTCGGCATCCTCGGCGGCCATGGTGGAGGAATAGGGCAGACTTAGGCCCATGGCTTCGATGGCGGAGGACATGGTGTTGGCGGTGTACATGCCACCACAGGAGCCGGCACCGGGGCAGGCGTTTTTCTCGACGGCGATGAGGCGTTCTTCGTCGATTTTGCCGGCGCTATACTGACCGACGGCTTCAAAGGCACTAACCACGGTGAGGTCTTCGCCATCAAGGTGGCCGGGTTTGATGGTGCCGCCATAGACAAAGACGGCGGGGATGTTCATGCGTGCGATCGCAATCACCGCCCCCGGCATATTCTTATCGCAGCCCCCAATCGCCAGCACCGCGTCCATACTCTGCCCAGTGCAGGCCGTCTCAATAGAGTCAGCAATCACCTCGCGGGACACAAGGGAATACTTCATCCCTTCGGTCCCCATCGAGATGCCATCGCTGATGGTAATCGTGCCGAACATCGCAGGCATCGCACCGGCTTCGCGCAGCGCACTTTCGCCCCGAATGGCGAGCGTGTTGATCCCCATGTTGCAGGGTGTAATGGTGCTGTAGCCGTTGGCTAGGCCCACAATAGGTTTTTTAAAGTCGTCATCTCCAAAACCAACAGCTCTGAGCATCGCTCGGTTAGGAGCCCGCTGTACGCCTTGGGTGACTACCTGACTTTTGCGATTATCCG
>CALBPH010000558.1 GCA_937899365.1 uncultured Leptolyngbya sp. | reverse complement strand
TACCTCAAAGCAGTTAGCAGACCTTGCCCCCTCGGCCAGTCAATCTCCTCAGCACCCACTCAATCCGGCATCCAATCGGGCACCCAGTTCATCTAATTTTGAAGTATTACTGAGCGACTATAGCTATACACCTAGCCCAGCGGTTCAAGAACTCAGCCAACAGCTATTTCCCTAACCCTGAACCATCGCCAACCATAGATCCTTGGAAGCCAGAGCAGACAGTTGCAGCCACCGATAGCGTGGTTAGTCAGCCTGCTTCAGACACACAGCTACCAAAAGAGACAATAGAACACACCCAGAGTGCAGAAAAGATAGCTGCCCCACAGGAGCCGGCGATCAATACCGCACCCATACAAGAGAAAACGTCTACCCAAGCCAACGAGCAAACTCCCCCAACTCTGCCGCCCATAGACCTGGCTCCGGAGCATCCTCCTGCCCAGGATCATCCCATTATTGCAAGATCTCCCCAGATCATTAGCCCACCACAGATTTCGTCAACACAGCCTGCATCGATCACAAAACAGGGGTTTGTAAAACTGTTATTTAAGATCAAAAAGAATAATTTTCATGGCTATATCACGCCCAAGGATGGGTCCAAGGATATTATCTTTCACCAAAAGTATATTAACGACGATGTGTTTTGCCAATTAGAGCGAGGCATGGAAGTTGAGGTTACGGCCCATGTCACCGAGGGCAAGGCCTACGCAGATCATGTGCGCATCCTGTAGCTCTGACAACAGCGTTTACCACACAATAGAGACAATTATTTTGCAGCTAGGTTTATCATAAAGTCGTAACATCAAGGTTCGTTAGTTCGAGCTTTCTGAACTTAAAATCTAAGCTAGTTGTTGTTTAGTTCTGATCTATGGTTGAGATCGCAATAGTTTACTTCTCAGGTCAGGGACATACCCATCAAATGGCCGAAGCACTGGCCCAAGGAGTAAAAACAGCATCTGGTACTCCCCATCTCCTCAGAATTACTGGCGAACAAATCATCAATGGTCGCTGGCAAGATGACGCCATTCTGGCCACATTAGGAGCAGCCGACGGCATTGCCTTTGGGTCACCCACCTATATGGGCGGCGTCGCCGGCCAGTTTAAATGTTTTATTGATGCGGCCAGCACCGTTTGGTTCCAACAAGGTTGGAAAAACAAAATAGCAGGCGGGTTTACCCACTCTGGCTCCCCCAGCGGACTTTTATCATAAGGAACTTAGTTTACCCAACCACCCTCCTTTATATGGCCATTAATGCGTCTCAGCACAGCATGATTTGGGTAGGGGCTAGCGACATGAGCAACGCAGAAACCGGTGTTAACCGATTGGGCAGCTACATGGGTGTCATGGGACAAAGCGAACCAGATATGAGCGGTGCTCCGGCCCAGGTAGACTCAGGTGATCTGATGTCAGCAAACTTATATGGTCAGCGATTAGTTGCCTTAGCACAGAAGATGTCAGCCGCTTGACACTCGCGGTTCAGGCCACCAACAATCCCTGAAAGCTTTAGGTAGCAACGCTCTGAAAAAGCCTATACTCCCCAAGGAGCCATCTCGTATTACCGTAGAGAATGGTACAAAATCTTGTGCCCATAGCCAGAAGGAGCCCTTAGTATGATTCAAGCCGTACGTACCTCTGTTGATTGGAACCAATTTGCTGATCAGGCCCTAGCGGGGCAGGGCATTGACCACCAAGATGCGCTGAGAGTGCTACGGGCTGACGACACAGAGCTATTGGCGCAGCTCGCCGCGGCATACCGGGTACGCCATCACTATTGGGGTAATCGGGTACGACTACACTTTTTGCTTAATGCCCAAAGCGGCCTTTGTCCTGAAGACTGCCATTATTGTTCGCAATCTAAAATTTCATCAGCGGAAATCGAAAAATATCCGCTGATGGCCAAAGATCGTATTCTGGCTGCTGCCAATCGTGCCCATCAGCTCAAGGCAGGCACCTTTTGCATGGCTATTTCGGGTCGTACCCCCGCACCCCAGACGTTTGAAAAAATTCTGGATGCTGTCCGGGCAGTTAAGGCGGACTACCCCATGCGGGTATGCACCACGTTAGGTCTCTTAAACGAAGATCAAGACCATCAGTTAAAGGCTGAGGTTGTTGATCGCATTTTCCACAATCTCATTTCAGCAGAAGCCCACCTCGATGACATCTGCACATCCCATGGCTATCAGGACCGATTAGCTACAGTAAAATCTGTGCAAGCCGCAGGTTTGACCACATGCTCTGGCGGCATTTTGGGTATGGGGGAATCGGACGCCGACATTGTCAACCTGGCCCAATCCCTACGGGAACTCAATGTAACCAGCGTACCTGTAAATTTTTTGATTCCCATCGAAGGCACTCCGTTCTCTGAACGTAGTGAACTGACTCCCCAGCGCTGTCTGCGGATTTTATGCCTATTTCGCTTTTTACTACCTTCCCAGGAAATTCGGATCGCAGGCGGTCGGGAAGTGCATTTGCGATCGCAGCAACCCCTGGCTCTTTATCCAGCCAACTCTATTTTTGTCGGTGACTACCTAACCACAGCCGGCCAAAGCGCTACCCAAGACTACGCCATGGTCAAAGATGCAGGATTTACCCTAGAAGCCCCCGATGGTAGCTCCCTAGCTGATGAAACCCCATAGTTGCAGTAGCATTACAGCTAACCACACTGGCTACATCCACGGTCTACTACTCAGTCAATCCCATCCATAGGTGACCATAGCCTCCCCAGCAGAGATCGTTAGTTGATGAAAATCAAGAAAAATAGCTAAGATAGTGTATTAGGGACAACACTAAATAGTTGCTATTTTTGGCTGATACTGTCCGTATTCTCAAAATTATATCTGTAGTTTAGAACATTCTAGAGGCAATCACCAGACTAATTTTTATCAACATCTGTTGTTGCTGTAAACCTTACTTAAAGCCTTGGAAAATCCCATCAACGAACCTGTTGTCTATAGCTATAGCAAAGGCATACTAGGCTCAGATACATTCTGGTAATCGTGCAATAGCAACGTTTTATGCTTTGCCCATCCTCTCCATCGACCCTAGCTCAATAGACATTTTATTTACACCCAACACTGTTATGACCCGTCGCATTTTTATTGGTGATATTCACGGCCATTATGACGGTTTAATGCGACTACTTGAAGCGGTGGATCCAGGTCATGAAGATCAGGTCTATTTTGTTGGTGATCTGATTGACCGGGGTCCCCAAAGCCGCCAGGTGGTTGAGTATGTGCGTCAAAACGGTCATCAGTGTGTAATGGGCAATCATGAGCAGCTGCTGCTGGAGGCTTTCCCAAACGGTGAGGCCCATATGCCTGCTTTCCAAGGATGGCTTTATAGCGGCGGACAATCTACCCTATCGAGCTATACAAGCGTTGACGAACTGTTTGAGCATCTCCACTGGATCAAAGACTTACCCTTTTACCTTGATCTCGGAGATATTTGGCTGGTTCATGCCGGGCTAAACCCCCAACACACCCTTGCCGAGCAAACCAGTCATGAATACTGCTGGATCCGTGACAGTTTCCACAGCCATACCAAACCTTATTTTTCTGACAAGGTGATTATCACTGGCCACACCATCACCTTCACCCTACCCGGTATTGATCCTGGAGAAATTGCCAAAGGTCCAGGCTGGCTTGATATAGACACCGGAGCCTATCACCCTAAAAGTGGCTGGCTGACGGCACTCGATGTCGATAATGCCATGGTGTATCAGTTCAACGTATTTCATCAAATGTTACGGATACGCTCCATGGCTGAGGCCGAGTCTTTAGTGGCGCAGCACAAAATCAAGCAGCGTTCCAGTCAGCTGGTAAATTCATAGCCCATCTAGACGAGTAGGGGCTAGCCCCATGTAATCAAGTCAGAGATACCGATGACTTATCAATGTTCATAAGCGTTTGCGAGAGACTATCGCGACGAATAGGTTTACTTAAGTAGTCGTTCATACCCACCTTTAAACAACGAGCTCGATCCTCTGAGCTAGCATTAGCCGTCATGGCAATAATCCAAGGTTGAGAAATGTTTTGGCCCAGCTGCCGAATACGGCGAGTCGCTTCTACTCCACTCATATTCGGCATTCGCATATCCATTAGCACCACATCATAGCCGCCTTTCTCAACAGCTGCGAGGGCTTCTACACCAGTTGCCACCGTATCAGACACATGCCCCAGTAAATGCAGCATATGCTGGGCCACTCGTTGGTTCACCGGATTATCGTCAGCAATGAGCACTTTTAAACTAACCGCCAAAGGGTCAGCAACATTCACATTATCCAATGGAGCTTGGGAATCGACTGCCACGGGGTTTGGATGGATATGCATCAAAGCTCGATAGAGAGCAGCCTGCTTAACCGGCTTCCAAACAATCACCATATCGGCTCGCTCAGACTGACTTAGATTTTCATTGAGGTCTGCAAGAACAATCAGAGGCATGGTTGATTTACCCATGGCCTGCCGTAACGATTCAATCGCACTCACACTATCGATTTTAGTAATCGCCGCATCTAAAATAACACCATCAAACTGTTGACCCTGTTGTACCAACAACAGCGCTTCAGCAACGCTGCGGCTAAACACCAACTCAATATCTAGCGCCTCTAACTGCCATCCCAAACTTGTGCGGCGCGTGCTGTTTTTATCAATCACTAATATGCGGTGATTTGTCCAGCTAGCCAAAGCTTCAGGTCGTTCTGGTTGGGTAGTAATGGGATCAATCTGAGCCCGCATTGTAAAGAAAAACGTGCTGCCTTGACCCAGCTCACTTTCGACCCACAAACAACCACCCATGGTTTCTGCTAAGCGCTTACTGATGGTCAACCCTAGACCTGTGCCCCCATATTTACGCGTCGTGGAGCTAGTCGCCTGACGAAACGGTTCAAAAATTTGAGCCATTCGATCGGCTGGAATTCCAATGCCCGTATCTCGAACAGCAAACAGCAACAGTACGGACTGCTCAGAGGGATGGGTCCAGCGTGTTATCGGGGCCCCCAAATCATCACTGGGGGCAATCTGCACCACTAACGCCACCTCACCTTGATCGGTAAATTTCACAGCATTGCTCAGCAGATTAAGTAAAATCTGTCGCAGCCGAATAGGATCGCTAATAATCACCGGTGGTGTACTGGGATCTATCATGTAGACCAGATCTAGGGACTTTGTTGTAGCACGGGTAGCAACAATGTCTAAACTCTCTTCAACAGAGTTACGTAGATTTACCGGATGTTCTTCAAGCACCAGCCGCCCCGACTCAATTTTAGAAAAATCAAGCACGTCATTAATCAGTGCCAGCAAGGCTTGGCTGCTATTATGGATAGTCTCACTAAACTCTCGCTGTCTAGGATCGAGATGGGTCTCTTGCATCATCTCCGATACGCCAATAATGGCATTGAGCGGAGTGCGTAACTCATGGCTCATGGTGCCTAAAAATTCATTTCGAGCCTGCAGTATGGCGCCACTGCGTAAACGATCGGTAAAGACAATAAAGCTTTCAGTCAGACTGAGCACTAAGATGGGGGCGGCCACGGGTAGCGCATAGTTTTGATAAATTGCTCCCCAACAAATCATCAACCAGCTAGCGGTACCGACAATCCAGATGGCCATCTGGTTGAGAAAAGAGCGCCCCTGTAGTCTCCAGCTAAGAATGGGACCAAGCACAAGCAGGCCAGCGACGACCAAATGCTGATTGATATATCAGAGCCAGTTTTGTTCTAGCAAGTTGTGCAAGGCCGCCGCATAGACATAAATCCCTTCAACAGGTGTGTCTTTATCAAACGGTGTACGAATCCAACGATCGAGCCCTGTCGCTGTATCTCCCACAATAACGATTTTATTATTGAAGTCAGTTGGGGAGATTTTTCCCTCTAAAACATCGATTAAACTTCTAAAGGGCAGCTCCGTAACACGGCCAGGCCAGTTCAGCAGCAGCTCTCCTCTTTTTACAGGAGGAATGGTGAGAATATCAGTTGTCAGGTTATAGGCTTCGGCAGCTGCCCCCGCTAGAGAGCGACTGTTGTTGATATAAATTTTATGACGCCGAGTAACACCGTCAAAATCGTCACTGTAGTCATCAATATGGCCACTTGCGATCGCATTCGCATAAAGCAATGGATTAGCCTGCAGTATTTGCCCTTCTTCCGCGATTGTTTCCGCTAAAACGACACCACCATGAATAGCCATGGCATCAGCTAGGGCAGGGTCATCATCGGTTGGTTCCGGCATGAGAACATCGAAAACAACAATCCGATTCTCACTCTCAGTCAAAAACTTGAGTAAATCCACATAATAGGAGCGAGGTAGCGGATATCGCCCTAATTTATCAAACGTACGATTATCAATACCAATTAAAATCAGTTCATCATTCCAGGCTCGCTCTCCCCGAAACCGAGTCAGCACATCGGTAGAGATATTCTCAAGCGGCTTGATGAGTCCCAAATAGGACAACGATACAATAAACCCACTAACAAATAGTCCTGGAAGTAACGGCTCACATTGCTGTAAACGCTTACGCCAATTAGGGAACAACCAACTCATAGACCTGCATTGTGCCAAGGGGAGTAACAACTGTCACGTCAATACTTCGATTCTCAGGCAGCGGCAATTCTAATGCGAAGTTACCGTCGCGGTCGATCTCCTGAGTATCATCATCGATCACCAATAGATTAACTGGGAACGTATTGCCCTCTAAAACAACAATTGATTCTCCCTGACGACGCTGACGTTCCAATCTCACAAGATTTAAGTTTGGATCTTCAGTAATTGGCACTGGGGGTGAGGGAGGTTCTCCGGGAACCGTAAAGTTTTGAAAGCCGGCATTTACTGGCACTGACTGGCCTTGAGCCTCAGATACCACACGACCTTCCTCAACAACCAGGGATGAACGACCGCTGGGCTGAATTGCGATACCAAAATTCGTCCCCCGTACGCCATTGACCCCAGCCGGTGTTCGAATCTCTAAACGAGAGTCTGGATTGGTAAATGGCCTCACAAATACCCTGGCTTGACCACGGGTAACATTCAGTTCAGTAACCTTGCCATTACGTGGCGTTGAGTGGAACTGCGTTATCGTCAGCGACGTATTCTCAGAGACGCTGACAAATCCAACTTCAGTATCAACGGCAAGGCGAGCCAATGAAGCCGAGCCTGTGCGTACACCCTCGCCCACCGCATCCAGCCGTTGACCTACTTGAGCCTGTCGCCAGCGGCCATTTTCAAAAAAGTCAACATTTCCGCTAAAGTTTCGTAATTCTAACCATCGATCTAGGCGCACCGATAGAGGGCGAGCATTGGTCTCTTGAGGAATGCCTGCCATGCACACGATAAGACCGGTTAGCAACGCAAAACGATGCAAACTAAAACGACGAGATCGTGTTCTGTAACCTAGCCCAATCATACTCTGAGGCCCTTTTGATACATACCCATGCATAGATTACTAAATCAATCATGGCACGTCTTTATATATGCTGTTCTACTGGTCATTACAATGGCCTGTGGATTCAGGCCATTTGGCCGAAACACCCTGCCTAGAGAGAGATTCCCGCTCTTGCCGGCACTCATCCTGAAAGCTCTGCGCCCTATCGCCCTAGGCTTCTGTAATGGATAATTCGGACATCTAGATCTAGTACCTGATTAATATCATTGACCAGCTCCTTAGCCTCACGATAATTATCCAAAGATGCAATGTGGACATAGCTGCCTAATCGTGAGGAGGTCAGAAATGCATCGGGAATACAGGTGCGAATAGTCGGTAGATTCTCCTGAAGGTTATGGGTTAACAGAACAATATAGGGACGATTTGGAACTCGACCAATTACAATTTTGTCCTCTCCTTCGAGGGTGTTGTAGGTCTGAGGAGCCACCAAAAAACCACAGTCTTGTGATTGAGCAGACACAGGAACAGCCGACAACAATAGCATCATGCTTGCTGTAGTCAAACAACAGAGACGCTGCCGCAGATGATTCAAACTAATAGCATTAAAATTTGGACGCATTTGAAGCATAGCCGAGACCTAACTCATCATAGCTCCAGCCGCAAAAATTACGCAGATCGTTTCGTCCCAACTGGGCAAAGCATTATTGAGCGCAGGGCAGCGTTGCTGATCTTCGAGATGACGTTTATCTACAAGATACTGATCTATGGCACTTCTATCAGAGCGGTGCATCGTCTATGGCATCTCTTAGATCAGGTAGGACAACGGATATCCTCACTCAATTCAGCACTGTTCTATAACGTTCTATCCCTGCTTTGAGGCTTTACGGTTTTCTACTGACAGTTTGGCCGCAGGACGACGTCCAAAAAAGTGAGCTGCGGTCAAATTGTGGCTGGTCATGGCAGCTTCTGTCAGTCGGCGATGGTTTAAACGAGCCCTCGCTTGGGCAGACAACGGTAACGCTGGTGCTGTCACTTGGATCCGCTGAGGGGACTTGGCCTGGGTACCCGCAGACTGAATATGAGCAGGAACATTACCCAAACCTGCTGCAAAAATAATAACGACCATCCCTAAGGCAAGGGAGTTTCCGATCCTACCCATCCACCAGCGTTGAACACGCCCTAGCAGCAACGCCGCATGATCTATTAATGGAGCCATGTCTCTACTAACAAATGAAACCTATATGGGGAATCACTGAATTGGTCAGCAATCCGCACTAAAACATTACTTTAAATAATATTACGAAAAGCAATGTTTTTAATTATACATTCCTATATAAACCTACTTGCCTCACGGGAAATGGCTGCGGGGCTTGGTTAGTATCGAATTCTGGGATCGACATAGGCATTGAGGATGTCGATGGCAATACTGACCAGGGCAACAATGGTGCCAAAAAAGGTCATTAAGCCCTGGACAACTTCGTAGTCCCGCTGGGAAATTGCTTCAAAAAAACGATTGGCTAACCCTGGCCAAGAGAAGGTAACTTCGGTCAGCACGGTCCCGCCCAATAAGGATGCAAACGTTAACCCCAGGATAGTAATGACGGGAATTAATGCATTTTTGAGGGCATGGACGGTGATGATGCGAAATTCGGGAATACCTCGGGCACGGGCGGCTTCGACATAGTCAGCACGCAGCGTTTGTTTAAGATTGACACGCACCATACGCTCAAACACACCGCTGATCAAAATTCCTAGGGTCAGGCTGGGTAAGGCCAGATGATAAATCGATGTACCAAACTGGGACAGATTGCCGTGGAGCAGGCTGTCTAGCAGGTAGAGACCGGTAGGCCCATCGGGCGGGGTTTGTGCCAGGGGAAAACGGGTACCAATGGGAAACCAGCGCAGCTGTACCGCAAACACTAGCTGCAAAATCATGCCAAACCAGTACATGGGAGTGGCGTAAGTGAGAATGCCAAACAGCCGTCCGCCTGCATCTATCGGTGTGTTGGGACGAGACGCGGCAACGGAGCCGACGGTGATGCCAACAATGGCTGCTACCGCCAACCCACAAATGGTGAGTTCAACTGTAGCGGGGAAATGAGCGCCGATGATTTGCCAGACAGTTTGGCCCTGGCTGGCAATGGAGCTGCCTAGGTCAAATCGGAGTAAATGCCCCAGGTAGTCCAGATATTGGAGAAACAGGGATTTATCGAGGCCAAGTTGCGATCGCAACGCCTCCTTTGCTTCAATCGGTGCCCGTGGCCCCAGCAGCGCATCCACCGGGTCCCCTGGCGTTGCCCGCATTAACAAAAACACGACCGTGGTAATAGTCCAGATCATCAACGGTGCCAGCATCAATCGCGACAGCACGTAGTAACGCAATGCGTTGGACCGAGATGACATGTATTTTCCCCTTGATTAACGCCAAATCAACCGTTC
Source organism: uncultured Leptolyngbya sp. (assembly GCA_937899365.1). Taxonomy (GTDB): domain Bacteria; phylum Cyanobacteriota; class Cyanobacteriia; order Phormidesmidales; family Phormidesmidaceae; genus Leptothoe. The sequence goes on along the minus strand of CALBPH010000558.1, from coordinate 903 downwards.
GTAGAGACGTTCCCTTGAACATTCCTACGAACGATGATCACAATTATCTATTTACTGATTTGCCATAGCAAAAATTGCTGGTTTGGCTCAATGGCCACACCACCGACACCCGAAGCAGAAAATACGTAATCCTTATTTTGCCAGAGGGGGATATAGGGCACATCCTCTACCATCGCCTGCTGCAAATCCTGAAACAGATCACTGCGAACCGACTCATCGAGTTCCGCACTTTGCTTGGTGAGTAGATCATTGGTCTTGGCACTGTAATAGAACGAGCCATTCCCCTGGGTTGCACCCTTCTCACACAAGGTTTCTTCCGAACCCTCATTACAGCTCAAAAATGGTTGCACAAAATTGTCAGGATCAAAATAGTCCGGGTACCAGTTAGCCAGCACACTCGGATAAATACCCTTCTCTACGTTTTCCCACAGGGTGGCAGATTCTGCCGTACTAACTTGTACATTTACCAGCCCAGGCAAATTAGACTCAATGGCTTCTTTAAGAGTATTGGCAACAACACTCCGCGTCGTTGAGGACGTAGGGTACCAAATCTCAAACTCCAGTGGATTTGCCTCAGTAATACCCGCCTCTTCAAGAAATTCCTTAGCCTTCCCATAGTCACCGTCACCATAGGCCTGCTCAAAAACAGGCTCATGGACCTCAAAACTCTTAGGAATAAGGCTATAAAGCGGTTCTGCCTGCCCTTGAAAAGCCCGGTCATTGAGCAAATTGCGATCAATCATGGCAGCCACGGCCTTACGCACATTCAGATCATCAAACGGGGCAATCTTTTGATTGAGGGACATGTAATTAACAACGGTTGATCCCGCCTCAATCACAGTCCACCCCCCCTTATCCGCATCGCGTTCCAGAGCCGCAATCTGATCAGGATCAAGCGTTTGA
>CALBPH010000557.1 GCA_937899365.1 uncultured Leptolyngbya sp. | reverse complement strand
CAGCATAAAAAAACGCCGCCGCCTCACGACAGGTGCAATCCACCCAGACATCAACTGGCTTTAGCTGCTGTAACGACTCCGGTGAGTCGGTTTGCTTCAGCTGTAAATAGGCCCACAACCGCACAAAACAGTCCGCCCGTCGCCGGGTTAACCCCACACGACCCAACAGACGTTGCACATACTGTTGCTGCTGTGGTTTTGAAAAAAACTGATCCAGGATCTCGGGCGTCATTCTGGTTGCTACAGCTACGCTTTCAGCCGTTACTGATGCAGAGGATAAACCGATCGCTTAGATGTGCCATACGGCAGCATCTTGCAGATAAAATCCATCCCGAGGATCAGCAACGCCCGCTTTCAAAATACTAAACTGCTTTGTCCAACTAACAATCGGCACATGTGACAGTCATTGTGCCAATTGTGTTGGGTTATTGCCCCAGACTACCTGCTAAAGTGGCCCTCGTAACGTTTGACTCTCTCCCATGACCGTCATTGCTGCCCGTAAAACTAAAGACGCCATTGTGTTTGCGTCTGATTCCATTTTGGTGGCCGGCTACCTCAAAGCCACCGACAAAGAAGTTATCTACAATAAGCTGTTTCAGCAAAATGGCCTGGTGATTGGTAGTACGGGCACAGGCTATGAAGGCACCATGATGGAGTTATTTAGCCGCAATCATCGTCCCGTAGATGGTAGCCGTCTGGCCGTCATCGACTTCTTTGTCGAATTTCGTGAATGGATCCACAAACGTGACACCGGACATGCCCCAGAAAACGACTATCTGATTGCCTACGACAAAAAACTCTTCCGTACCTATGGCGGCTTAGATATCTACGAAGTCCCCGAATTTGAAGCCGTGGGGGCTGGTGAAGACTTTGCTAAAGCCGCCCTACACTTGGGCCACACCCCCCGTGAAGCTGTCGAAGTCGCCTGCAAGCTCTCGATCTATTGCAGCGAACCCATTTCTGAAATTGTGGTGGAACTGTAGGGGGCCACTGCCCACCGTCTGGGATAAATTGCAATGGCCAATCTCCTATCGCCCATTCTCACCTGGTTTAAACGCCAAAAATGGCAGCCCCTCCCATTTCAACAACAAACCTGGGACGCTTACCTGACCGGCCATAGCGGCCTGATTCAGGTACCCACCGGCTCCGGTAAAACCTATGCCGCTGTCATGGGTCCCATGGCCGATATGCTGGCCAATCCTGGCAAAGGGTTACAGCTGCTCTACATTACGCCCCTGCGGGCATTGTCTCGCGACATTGAGAAATCTATCCAAAAGCCCATCACAGAGATGGACTGGCCGCTCCAGGTGGAGTCCCGCACTGGCGATACTAAGGCCTCCCAACGGGCTCGTCAAAAAAAGAAACTGCCGGATATTTTGATCACCACACCGGAGTCTCTCTCGGTGCTGCTGTCCTATAAGGGGGCAAGGCAGCGCTTTGGTAACTTGCGGGTAGTCATTTTAGATGAATGGCATGAGCTGATGAGCTCAAAGCTGGGCACCCAGACGGAGCTATGTTTGGCTCAGCTGCGGTTATTGCAGCCCCAGCTCAAGACCTGGGCCATCTCTGCCACCCTCGGCAACTTAGAAGAAGCGGCCGAAACAGCTGTGGGCTTAGATACTAAGCCAGTCATTATCCAGTCTGATATTAAACGCGATACCCATATCCAGAGCATTTTGCCAGACTCAGTGGATAGCTTTCCCTGGGCCGGGCATTTGGGGCTACACCTGTTTCAGGAGCTAGTGGATAGCCTGGACCCTCAGAAATCGACCTTGATTTTTACCAATACGCGATCGCAAGCCGAACGCTGGTTCCAGGCCCTCAGTTTTGCCGAACCCGACTGTGCCATGGCCCTACACCACGGGTCCATTGCCATGGCCGAACGCCAGGCCATTGAAGCCGGTATCAAAAGCGGTGACCTTAAATGGGTGATTTGCACATCGTCCCTAGATCTAGGCGTAGACTTTCATCCGGTGGAGCGCATTGTACAGATCGGCAGTGCCAAAAATTTGGCCCGACTGCTACAGCGCGCCGGACGCTCCGCCCATCAGCCCGGCGGCACCTCAGACGTGTTTTTTCTGCCCACCAATGCCTTAGAACTGGTCGAGATTGCCGCCTTTCGCCAGGGGCTGGCGGCCGGAGATATCGAATCACGCCATCCCCTACGTTTACCCTATGACGTCCTTACCCAACATCTCGTTACCCTAGCCTGTGGCGATGGCTTTGAACCGGCAGCTACCCTGGCCGCTATCCGCCAGACAGTGGCATTTCAAGATATTAGCGATGCCGCCTTTGCTTGGATGCTGGACTTTCTAGAAAAAGGCGGACGCTGTCTCAACGCCTATCCGCGCTATCAAAAGCTAGTGCTCGATGACGGTTGTTATCAAGTCTCGACCGCACAAATCTCTCGCATGCATCGCCTTAGCATTGGCACCATTACGGGGAACCAACAAGTCAGAGTCGTTTATACCAACCGACGTAAATTGGGCACCGTGGATGAGAATTTTGTATCTCGTCTTAAAAAAGGCGATGTGTTTTTCTTTGCCGGTCGTCAGCTAGAGTTTTTCCAAATGAAGGACATGGTGCTCTATGTGAAAAACACCCGCAAGAAATCCACGACGGTACCCGCCTGGACCGGTGGAAACTTAGCTATTTCTGACTGTTTGAGCCATCACCTGCGCCAGCAGATTACCCAGGTCAAATCAGGAGACAGCCTCAGCCCTGAAATTGAGTGCGTTATGCCAATTTTAGCGGCCCAAGATCGCATCTCCCATTTACCTGAGGCGAACGAATTTTTAATTGAAACCTGGAAAAGCCGCGAGGGACAACATCTCTATGTGTTTCCCTTTGAGGGTCGGTTTGTCCATGAAGGGCTGGGCTTTCTCTGGACCTATCGGTTTGCCCAGTACCAAAAAGCCACCTTTACGGTCTCAGTCAATGACTATGGATTTGAGATTTTAGCCCCCAAGGGCTATCCCTTTGAAACAGTTTTTCAAGCGCATCGCTCCCATTTCTTTCAGCTGGATAACGTTATTGATGATATTCGAGCCAGTCTCAATATTTCAGAACTCACCCAGCGTCGGTTTCGCAGCATTGCCCAGGTCGCTAATCTGGTGTTCCAAGGCTATCCGTCATCGCGTAAAACCGGTAGCCAGCTTCAGGTCAGTGCGTCCTTAATCTTTGAGGTGTTTTCAAAATATGAAGCCGATAATCTGTTGCTGCAACAGGCAGAACAAGAAGTCTTAACCCAACAGCTTGAGCTTCAGCGTCTCAGTCTTGCCCTAGAACGGTTGCAGCCGTTTGATATTGTTTGGCAAACAACAAAACGGCCATCCCCTCTGGCCTTTCCCCTCTTGGTAGAGCGCCTCAGTGCCCGGATGTCCAACGAGAGTTTACTGGAGCGCGTTGAACGGTTAAAACAGCAGCTGCTCAAGAAATAGTTCAGCGCTATCGGCAAACTTGCAGCTTAGTTCATGGTGGACATTTTGGTCAGAGACAGAAATGGTATGCCTGCTGTGTAGTTGATGCACTATCCATGGGTCGTTACGTAACTTCAGATCCCTATCCCTATCCCTACAATGGCGATTTGCGTCCTGATAATACGGCGCTGATTATCATTGACATGCAAACGGACTTTTGCGGTCAGGGGGGCTACGTGGACAAAATGGGCTACGACCTATCCCTAACCCGTGCCCCCATTGAACCGTTGCAAACCTTGCTAAGCGTTATGCGAGAGCTGGGCTATACAATCTTGCACACCCGCGAGGGGCATCGTCCCGACCTGTCAGATTTACCTGAAAATAAGCAGTGGCGTTCCCGACAGATTGGTGCCGGTATTGGTGACCCTGGCCCCTGCGGTCGCATTTTGGTAAGAGGTGAGGCCGGCTGGGACATCATTCCTGAACTCGCCCCGCTTCCTGGTGAAACCGTGATCGACAAGCCTGGTAAAGGTGCATTTTTTGCCACTGACCTCGACCTGCTGTTGCGGCGCAAAAACATTCAAAACATTATCTTGACCGGCATCACCACCGATGTCTGTGTGCACACAACCATGCGAGAAGCCAACGATCGCGGCTATGAGTGTTTAGTTCTCTCGGACTGTACCGGAGCCACCGACTACGGTAACTATTTAGCTGCGCTGAAAATGATCAAGATGCAGGGGGGTGTCTTTGGTGCGGTCGCTACATCGTCTGATCTAATTGAGACAATCAAGGCTTAGACCATGGATATTGCAGCGCTGCCCGGTCTTGCCAAAACCCAGACGCCACCTCGGCTAGATGTGGTAAACATGACCAAGCAGTTTGGTGGTTTTACGGCTCTTGACGCGGTGTCAATGACCCTAAAGCCAGGGACGGTTCATGCTCTGTTGGGAGAAAACGGTGCCGGTAAGAGTACCTTGGTAAAATGCGTCATGGGTTTTTATCACCCCACCTCTGGCCAGGTATTAATTGACCAACAGCAACGGGCTATTCAAAGCCCTAAAGACGCTCACACCTGCGGTATTGGTATGGTGTATCAGCACTTTACATCGGTGCCCGCCATGACCGTGGCAGAGAATTTGGTATTGGCCCGCTACGACCAGCAACCGATCATTAGCTGGAAGCAAGAGTCTGAACACCTGCAGGCTTTTATTGACCAGTCTCCGTTTAAGGTTGACTTGCACACCCCTGTGGCTCAACTGGCAGCTGGGGAGAAACAAAAGCTGGAAATTCTCAAACAGCTTTATCTCAAAAGCCGCATCCTGATTTTGGATGAGCCCACGTCGGTTTTGACCCCAGGGGAAGCTGATGAAGTCTTGGGGTTGCTACGTTCGGAGGTTGTTAACGGCAACCTTAGTATTCTGCTCATAACCCACAAGTTTCGAGAAGTGCAGGCGTTTGCAGATGAGGTTACAGTACTTCGCAAGGGTCAGCTGGCGGGGCAAGGGGCTGTTAAAGATCTGTCCGTAGAAGCCCTGGCCCAGATGATGCTGGGCAAAGCTCGCGAGACTAAATCGGTTAACAAAATTGACCTTGATAGTAACCCGCCCGTTCTCTCGATTGTAGATATTCATGCCAATCGAGATGATGGTTTATCTGCGGTGGAGGGGATAAATCTGACCGTTCACAGTGGAGAAATTGTCGGGATTGCTGGAGTTTCTGGCAATGGTCAGCGAGAGCTGGTGGAGGTTTTGGCGGGTCAGCGAATTCCTACCGCCGGACACCTGAAGGTAAACGGTGAGCGGTACACAGCAACCCGAGCCGAGATGTTTAAACATCAGGTCTATGCTCTGCCAGAAGAGCCTCTGCGGAACGCCTGTGTACCCAACATGAGCGTCGCTGAGAATATGGCCCTACGCACCTTTGACCGTTCGCCCCAGGCTAAATGGAACTGGCTGTTGATTTTAAAGGCCATGCGACAGATGGCCCAGGGGCTGGTGCAGACATTTTCGGTCAAAACGCCAACGGTGGAAACGCCGGTCAGTCATCTGTCTGGGGGCAACGTGCAACGAACGGTGCTGGCCCGAGAGCTGTCATCGCAGTCGGTGAAGCTGTTAATTGCCGCTAATCCTTGCTTTGGTTTAGATTTTGCGGCTGTTGATTTTATTCACAACGCTATTGTGGATGCTCGTAATCGAGGGGTGGCGGTTTTGTTGGTGAGTGAAGACTTGGATGAACTGCTGGCGTTAGCGGACCGCATTCTTGTTATCAGTGACGGCAGGTTTGTTTATGAAAGCGAGATTGCTCAAGCTGATCTGAGCCTCATTGGTCAGCGGATGGCGGGGCATTAAGGGGACTGCACAAAAATAAAGGTCCAGATAAAGACATCTGATAGGGGCATTGCATGCAATGCCCCTATCAGATTTAGCGGTAGTCTATTTGGGGGCAAATGCCTAAGTCGGTGATTCTATCTAATTTGTTTTCGCTAGCAGAGCAGCCGGACCAGCTTGTCTGGGAAGCCTTTCGCCCTGGCATTGAGATTCATCGTCTCTATGATAATGGTCACCAGGGCCCCGCAGCAGCGCTATTAAAATATGAGCCCGGGGCAACTGTACCGGAGCATGACCATACGGGCTACGAACACATTGTGGTGCTGTCCGGTGCCCAGCGAGATTATCAGGGTAATCACACGGCGGGTACGTTGGTGATTAATCCACCGGGGTCAAGCCATCAGGTGGCCAGTGATGAGGGCTGTATCGTCTTGATTATTTGGGAAAGACCGGTTGTTATCAAAGGGGGCGATGATTAAATGCCGGTGATTACTGCCCAACCCAATGATTATGAGCTACCCAACGACGGCTTAGCCCTAGTTATCATTGACATGCAGCGAGACTTTCTGGAGCCCGGTGGGTTTGGTGAGACGTTGGGGAATGATGTTTCTCGGTTGCAGACCATTATTCCCACTGTGCAAAAGTTGCGACAGGTCTTTAAATCTAAGGGGCTGCTGGTTATTCATACTAAAGAAGGGCATCGAGAGGATTTGGCAGACTGCCCGCCTGCCAAACTAAACCGGGGACAAGGCACGTTGAAAATTGGCGATGAAGGTCCCATGGGTCGGATTTTGGTGTTGGGGGAACCGGGGAATGAGATTATCCCGGAACTGCAGCCGGAGCCAGATGAAGTGGTGATTGCTAAGCCTGGAAAGGGGGCATTTTATCGGACTGGGTTGGAGGAGGAGTTGAGATCGCACCGCATCACCAACGTGATCTTCACCGGCGTCACCACCGAAGTCTGCGTCCAAACCACCATGCGAGAAGCCAACGACCGGGGGTACGAATGCCTACTGGTAGAAGACGCCACCGAAAGCTACTTTCCTGAATTCAAGCAAGCCACCCTAGATATGATTCGAGCCCAGGGCGGTATTGTCGGTTGGACAGCGACGGCTCAGCAAGTGATAGCCGCCATAGAAACGTAATTAGCAGGATCTTTTTCTAGGTAGCTGATGCTACCTAAAACTTTCAGAAAATACGTATGGTCTGACCTGTGGGCCAAGTTCTAAAACTCTCTCAGATAAAATATTTTTTAATCCAAAGCTTATTTAACAGGACTTTTTACTCAGGTGAGATTCAGATTA
>CALBPH010000556.1 GCA_937899365.1 uncultured Leptolyngbya sp. | reverse complement strand
CGACATAACACTGTGCCAGCACCCAATTGACATCACCATCAGCACTATGCCAAACGCGCTAATGCCGATGTGGGCACCCCCATAAATCAGGACTCAATCGTCAACATGCATTTACCTTAAGAACAAGCGAATTAACAGACAGTCAATTTCTATAAAATCAAAACCATATCCAAAGAAAAGCTGAAGTTTAATATAAACCTGACTTATATTCGTTAATCTACTCTCTGCGTGAACATCACCCTACAGGGTCACGCCATTTTTTTGATTCATTTACATTCCCAAAGTATTTACATACCGCAATATTATCTAGGTCGCTATTTCTTAAGCTACGGTTCCTGCGCGGCTCAATCAGCATGTTATGTTAACAATAATTAACCTTTCTCAGAATTCAATTGAATTCGTTAGGCCGCATTGCTATCCGAAACTTCGCCTCAAACAAAAATCACCGAACGGTTAACTGCCAAGATCGAGCAACCTGTGGCCGAACGGCTACCGGCGTTTCTGGCCGCTGCATTTTTGGTCAGTGTTCCCGTATTCATCCAAGCTCCCCTGGTGAGGCTTCAGCCCTGGGTAAGTTTATCAATCACCCTGGTCTGGCTGCTTAGCGGTCTATATATGTTACGTCAGCCAACTCTTAAGCTGTGGGGAGATCTAGCCATTGGTTTTTCCTGGACATGGCTGGCCGGCAGCCTTTACTGGGGATGGCTCAGAGACAATCCCTATGTGCATCTACCCGTTGAAGCTATCGGGCTACCCATTGTCATTATTCTCATTAGCCAGAATCGTCTCAAGGTTGGCAGCTATTTCTACATGGGCTCATTATTGGGCACCGTCATAACTGACCTTTATTTCTATTGGGTTGACCTGATTCCCTACTGGCAGCAAGTCATGCAAGTAGAACCAACCGCTGCGGGAGCAGTGCTTCAGGCTGCTTTAAGACATATTGAGAACCCAATTGCTGTCATACGTGCCCTAGTACTGCTGAGCGTTTTAGTCATCATGGGCACACTGTCCATTAAATCTGACAAAGTCTATTGGTGGGCTTTTTCGGGAGCGGTTTTGAGCACAATCTAAGTGGACGCACTGTGCTTGGTTGCCGCCATGTTTGCCTATCATGCGATAGTTTGGCCCTATGAGCTGCATCAGCGACTCAAAAAGCCAATAAATGTTACCTATTGACAAACGGGAAGCTAAGCAGCAAAGTATGCTGCTATAAACAGTTGCTAGTGAAGTTATAGATAACGTATGCAGCTTTCACCATAGATGTGGAAGATCAGCAGTATCCTGGATAAAACGAATAATAAATAAGCACAAAGGCTATAGTGCTGGTATGAACAGCAGCGTTAAGGTATAGGACATAGGCTGGCTCGAACTGTCGAGGTATAGTGTTATTCCCTGAAAAAACTCCACAAGTTGGACCCTATTTGGTCCTCAAGACAGATTCAGGTCAACGTCACTTATCGTTGATTGGTAATAGCTGCTGGACAATTGGCCGCAGCGACGATAACAATTTTGTTTTACCTGATCGCTGGATTTCCAGGAACCACGCCATGCTTCAGTTCATGGAAAGTGGGGAATTTTATTTGATCGACTTGGGTAGCCGAAATGGTTCATTTGTAAATGGTCGTCGAGTCAGTGTGCCCGTCACGCTGCGTAACGGGGATGCTCTTACATTTGGCCAGACCGAGCTTCAGTTTTACTGCCCAGCCCCTGAACCAGTTAATCCCCGTAACCCTTCCATTAACTCGCACGATTCCACCGCCACCGCCACACTCCATGTTCGCCGATTGATCTCGGTCATGGTGGTAGATATTCGTGACTTTACTGTCATGACTCGGCAGTTAGATGAAAAGATCCTGTCCGAAGTGATTGGGACCTGGTTCCGTCATGCAGGCAACATCATTGGTGAATATGGCAGCTGGGTCGATAAGTATATCGGCGATGCGGTTATGGCCGTATGGATTCACGGCACCCAAGAAGTTGAAGCAGAGGAAATGCTCAAAATTAGTCGGGCCATCAGTGCATTGAATGACATGACTCGGCAGCTACACAAGCAATTTCCGTTACCCTTTCCCCTGCGGGTGGGGGCTGGTGTGAATACAGGTTATGCCGTCGTAGGTAATACAGGTACGGGAGACCGACCTGACTATACAGCCCTGGGCGATACAGTTAATGCAGCTTTCCGGTTTGAAAGCTCTACTAAGCAATTGGGCTTAGATGTAGCTCTGGGAGCGGAAACCTATAAGTACTTGAGTAAGCTGGGTGCTAACGAACAAACCTTCAAACGTTATTCAGCAATGTTAAAGGGATACGACAAGCCCCTCACCACCTATGCTTGTACGTTTTCAGATTTGGATCGATTTCTGATTAGCTACGATCGTAAAAAATCAGTTCCAGTGGAATCTTCTCCGGTTCAATCCTCTTAGATTGGGTCATTTGCGTAACGGTCCGCAACGGATTATCCGCATTACTCAACATTGGCACAGCGAAAGTGATACGCTTCTCATTAATGCTGTGTATTAGATTTGAATAAATCCGGCGGAGAGAGATGAAACGATTCTTTGGCCTATTAATGGCGTTTGGACTAGTAGTTGGCACTCTGGTGAGCAACGCCCAGCCCGCAGTAGCAGGCATGTTGAATAATAGAGGGACAGTGCTTTTAGCAGAAGCGACAATGCCCCGTAATGCAATTGACGACAAGCTCACTACGGAGTACGGCTATAAGTTAGATGTTAACAACACTAACGTAGCGGCGTTTAGAAAGTATCGAGGTCTGTTCCCAACGATTGCAGGCAAAATCATTCGGAATGCTCACTACGAAAACCTAGAAGATATCCTTGAGATCCCTGGCCTCAGCGATGTCGAAAAATCTCGTATTAGTGAAAACATGGATATTTTCACCATCTCTCCACCCAACCCTGCGTTGGTTGAGGGTGATGACCGTTATAACAATGGTGCTTACAAGTAAGTCAGCATTGTCGTTTGGGGTGGACCAAGTTGCAGACTAACTAGTGTGCTAACGTCTCAATTCTTTGGCATTTTCTTTATCCATCATTGCTCTTGATAAAGTGGTTTAATCCCTCTGTCAGGAGCAATTTTTATTGGCATCCTCCTCTTCTTCGTTTGCGTCACTACCGGCACAGTTTGATGTTTTAGTCATTGGTGGTGGAGCTGCTGGTCTCTATTCTGCTCTGTGTTTACCAGCAACACTTCAAGTGGGGCTAATCACTAAAGATACGCTGTCCGTATCAGCCAGTGATTGGGCTCAGGGGGGGATTGCGGCTGCGATCGCACCTGACGATGCACCAGAACTGCACATTGCCGACACCCTCAATGCTGGAGCGGGATTATGTGAGGTGGAAGCAGTAGAGGTTCTGGTGCGGCTGGCGGGGGAATGCATCCAAAACCTAACGCAGATGGGAGTTGCCTTTGATCGTAAAGATGATCGACTAGCCATGACCTTAGAGGCTGCCCATTCTCGGCGACGGGTTCTCCATGCAGCCGACACCACGGGCCGGGCCGTAGTCACCACCCTAACGGCCCAAGTACTCAAACGGGATAACATCCACGTCTTTAACCAGGCCCTAGCGTTAGCCCTATGGATTCATGAAGGGGAGTGCCGTGGCGTCCAGATAGTCTATGGACAGCAGCTATCGTGGGTGCACGCCAAAGCAGTCGTGTTGGCTACCGGGGGCGGGGGACAAATTTACTCCCAGACAACCAATCCTGCTGCTAGCACAGGCGACGGTGTAGCGATGGCCTGGCGAGCGGGTGCTCAGCTGCGGGACTTAGAATTTATGCAGTTCCACCCCACCGCTCTCACCAAAGCAGGAGCTCCCCGATTTCTCATCAGTGAAGCAGTCCGTGGAGAAGGCGCCCACCTCGTTGATAGCACCGGCAGACGATTTGCCTTTGACTATCACCCCGATGGTGAATTGGCACCCAGGGATGTAGTCAGTCGCGCTATTTTTAGCCACCTACAGAAAACACCCAACGAATCTTTTGTGTATCTAGATCTGCGGGTCATTGATCCCGAACGGGTGCAATATAGATTTCCTAATATCATCCGCAAGTGTCAAAAGTGGGCAGGCATTGATGTGTTTACAACCCCCATCCCTGTGTCACCTGCGGCCCACTACTGGATGGGTGGCATTGTGACCAACCTAGACAGCCAGACGACTATTCAGCGGCTGTATGCCGTAGGCGAGAATGCGAGTACAGGAGTACATGGGGCTAATCGACTGGCGAGTAATTCTTTATTGGAATGCCTGGTATTTGGCGCTCAGCTCAAGGAACTCAGCCCAGAACCGCAGACAGCTCTATCCACCCACCCAACTCCCGACAGCAGTTCATTCGAGGGCCTAATAGACATCGCCACAGACGTAGACTGGCTACATCAACATCGACTAGCGATTGGCCAACTCGTGTGGAAAAGTGCAGGCATTTCCCGAGAAGCAGACCAAATGAAAATCGCCCTAGAACAGTTAGGTCACTGGCAAACTACGTTTGACACGTTACCGTTAACTCAAGCAATGAGCAGCCTCAGGACTCATACAACCCATAACTTAAAGAGTCAGCTCACCATAGACACCCTGCGGTTATGGACGGAAACTCGTAATTTATTAGCCGTTGCCACATTAGTGATTAAAAGTGCTCTATTTCGCACAGAAAGTCGTGGCGGTCACTACCGTAGTGACTATCCAGACACAGAGCCTCATTGGCAAACACACACGCTTATAAACGAGCTTAACTGGAAAAAATCAGAGCCCCTCAATAAGCAAGCGACATAGAAACTAGGAACACCCCTCAGCCCAAGTGACCGCAGGCAGTTGACCGGTACGAAACTGGGTAATTTTACCGTCGCTATCCGCCTCAAACACTAGGCTATACAAATTACTCCCAGACGCATCGGGCGTTAACGTCAGATAGCTACCATCTGTGTAGGGATGGGGTATAACCTCAATCTGCTCATCGTAGGCGGCCTCAACATCCTCGACGGTCGCTCCAATGCCAAGACCGCTGAGAGTTTTAATTGGGCTTCCCGGCCAAATATCAATTCGAATCACCTGATCATTGACCACCATCAGACCCAAACCATCAATGGGAGCCGTGGGCGCAGCCTTGTCAGGGTCATACACCTCTGGCAAATAGTACTGACAAACCTCTGACTGGGTTGTTGGAGACACCACAAAACTCACCTGGGCAGCGTTAGCAGCCTCTTGAACCGTCATACCCAACCTGACCGGGCCCAGACCGCCAACGGATACCACTTCTTTGTGAAGTGGATGGGTGGTATCTAAACGTTGCTGAACCCGACTGATCAGAGTTTCAACGGCTATGGCCCTAGCCATGATGTGGGTCACCAGCACAGAGACTGGCTGTAATGTTGGCAGTTGGGCAGTCACAGCACACCCATGCAGGCTCAAGACGGGTAAGACAGCAAGCAAACAACGTCTGATGGAACAGGCGAGCGTAGAGCTTAATTTGGGCTTTCTAGATGGCGAAATCATCGGTCACAGAGAAGATGGCCCAACATCGGTCCACCTTAAGGAAACAAACACTTACTTAAGAGCCTAATAGAAAGAATAATTTAGAAATGTAAGTAATAACGCTTAAACCAATTCTTTTCTGCTTTATCTTTATAAGAGAAATATGTTTCCATTATCCTTCCAGCAGGTATAGGAGTCTACTGTGTCACAACTTCAATCTGACCAAGGTGGTGATAATAGCCGTCGCCAATCAGTTGATTATGATGAACTGATTGCCCTGTTCGTAGCATTTATAACCTTGGGAAGCGTATTGTTTTGGGGATTAACTCGCACAGGGGTCAATCTGTTTGGCAATGCTGGGTTATTTCGTGCCGACGGTGCACCGCTGGTTGGCGCATTAGACAATGACAGCCTATTGGGTGATGCTGATGAGCTAGCAGCAGAGGTTGATACACCCGAGCGCGACGGCATTGGGTTTGGTGCCGCAGAAGCAGTCGGTGCCGCCGGGAACGGCAGCATCTTGGGCGATCTAGGCAGCTCTGCTGAAAGTGCCACAACCATAATTATACCGCCCAACATTCAAACCCCTGATAGCCAGGCTTCAACACCGGCAGCTAGCGCTACAATTCCTGTCGCTCCTGAGCCGCCTGCACAGGTCGCTCAGCCAGCAGTAGAGCCCGAGACGCCTACTGAGCCAGTTGCTCCACCCCTGGAGGTCACCCAGGAAGTGCTCAAGTTTTCAGATGTGCCCGATGACTACTGGGCTAAGCCCTACATTGATGCCCTCAGTGAGCGGGATGTATTCGACGGAAACATCGTCGATGGTGTAGCTGAGGCTGACACATTTCAGCCGGATACTCCCATCAGTCGCGCACAGCTGGCTCGGGCAATTGCGAAGGCATTTCCTTTATCAGAAGATGAGGCTGTCATTCCTTTTTCGGATGTAGCTAACGATTTTTGGGCCCTAGAGTTTATTAATTCCGCTGTTAAAGGCGGCTATATGAATGGGTTTCCCGATGGCAGCTTTAAGCCAGATTTGCCGGTGCCCCGGGCCCAAGCACTGACGGCCATGGTGACTGGTAGCAAGGCCACCGTGCAAGGCGATGCGGCCGACATCGTTAAGCGATACGGCGATGCGGCCGACATCCCAGGATGGGCAGTTCCTAAAGTTGCTGCCGCCACTCAGTCTAGCCTTGTGGTTAACTATCCCGACTTAACTACACTAAAGCCAAATCAGCCTGCCACCCGTGCCGAGGTAGCTGCCATGATCTATCAAACCCTGGCAGCCCAGGGAAGAATTGAAGAGATTGGGGGCGAATACATCGTTCAACCCTAGGAAACAGTGAAAAATTTTGGTAACGGATTAATCACTGGCGCGGATGGTAAAGTGCGCTGTTGGTGGCCTGGCGCGGATGCTCAGTATTTGAGCTATCACGATGATGAATGGGGTCGTCCAACTGAGAACGATATTAGGCTGTTTGAAAAGATCTGCCTGGAGGGGTTTCAGGCGGGGCTTAGCTGGCTGACTATTTTGCGCAAGCGAGATAAATTTCGCGCAGCTTTTACCC
>CALBPH010000555.1 GCA_937899365.1 uncultured Leptolyngbya sp. | reverse complement strand
ATGTTAAAGGATTGATTTTTCAGCCAGCGTTGTTCTACATCAGGGGCGTTGGTAGGGTTAAACGCGTTTTTGTGCGGGTCATATAGGGTTTTGGCCGCCGCCCAGGGCACGGGGTCATTAAACTGATCGTTTAACCCGGCAGTGGTGCTGTCGCGCCCCATCACCTCATGGTTGCCCACGGCGGTAAAGAGAGGGGCAGACTGGATTAGCTGCCCCCCTTTGTAGCGGGTGCGGGTGCCGTTTTTCTCTAAGATGTAGCTACCACGCCCTTGCAAACAGGGGAAAAACGCCCCCCCACGGGCATCATCAAACCACTCCGAGGCTCGATCTGGGATATTGACCAAGTCTCCGGCGAGAAAAACGCTGTCCACCTGACCGATGGTTTCTTGCACCTTTTGCAAATTAGCGGCGGTCATCGGCATCAGCTGATGATCTGAGGTGAGCAGTATTTGCAGGGGCTGACCTGCCGGTGGGGTAGGGCCCAGGGTAAATTGGTCGCTGCGAATGGGGTTGCCCGTCGGTGGAGTGCTAACGACAACGTAGGGCAACCGTAACCCAGGGCGCAGCCCGCTGATTTCGGCTTCATGTCGCCAAATGGGGCGCTTAGTGACCTGATCGTAGGCTTGGGCGGTTTTAGATTGGGCATCTTCGCGGGTCCGGCTCAGCTCACGGGTGGTGGCGGTGACAGTCTGCTGGGCCGGGCCGTAAATCACCCGATGGTCCGTACCTTTAAATTCGGTAAACCAGACGACCTTAACCGATGACTCGGTGGGCGCTTGGAGAAATGGATCGGTGAGTAGGGAAACTTGGGGAGGCATAGATATTGGTTGCAGGGGCGCGATGGGGGCAGTGGTTAGCTGCACATATAGCACTACACTCAGGCAAAACAATAGGCCTAAGATTACTAAAGTTCCTGCTTTGACTCGAGCCATAAATTTGCCTGTAAACGTATTTATAAAACCGTTTGCTGAGGGTGGGCGGGCAAACGTCCCAGTCACGTTTAGATAGTAGCCAATTCGAGTTCAACGTCCGTGGTAAATTTACGCAAATATGCCCTGGTAAGGCTCTTTATGGTTTGCAGTACGGTTGTAGCGTTGTTCTAATCAAGCACCAATCCAAAAATTGTCTAAAGCAGGATCTACTTTTAACCTTTGCAATGAATCATGTAGATGACGGACGGGAGGGGATGACCATTGAGCCATTGGGAGTTAGCCTTCTACAAAAAACTAGGGTTCTGGCTGTAGATAAAACTGACCAGGATTTTTGACACGGGATTTTTGACAATCATTGCAGCATGGCTAAGTTTCACCGGCCAAAACTAAATAACTGGCTATCAACGCTGGTGTTAGCATCCCTGGGACTGCATGGACTGGTGCTGGCATTACCTATGCCAGATCTGGCTGAACCACCCCCTGATCCCCCTGAATTGAGTGAGCCTGATGTCATTCAAGTGGTGACCTTACCCAAGCTGGCAACGGCTCCCGCATCGTCAGAATCACCACTGCCACCGCCGCCGGAACCGCCGCCGGAACCGCCGATTGAGGAAATCGTCATTACCGATCCAGAGATATTGGCTGAGGTCACGCCTGACATCCCCGACGAAATACCGTCGGCAGATAATCAACCCGAACCGCCGACTACCCCATCATCGGGCGATGGGGAGACTGGGGACACAACCGGTCAGAGCGATCTGGACAAACAGCTAAAGGAACGGACAAATTACAGCAATTTTAGCCAGGAGAAAGCGGGGGATAGCTACCGAGAAGGGGGCAATGATTTCAATGGGGCTCTAGCTGAGTGGATGGGTAGAAAATTTGTCTCAGACCCCAATGCGTATAAAACAACTCGTCTAGAAACCATTGAAGCTGAGCTGCCACCGGTGGAGTCTTTGGCCTGTTTGAGCGACCCTCCCAGTAGCTGGGTCAGCGTTATTGTCCAGGTGTCTGCGACCGATGGCAGCTTAGTGGGGTCGCCCGAGCTTTTGAATAGTTCTGGCTATGGGATTTTGGATAAAAAGGCGTTAGAAATTGCCGCTGGTGCTAACCACAGCACTTACTATGATCCGGCTGACCCTGCGCCTGGATATTGGTTTAACGTCAGGGTGACCTATGACCCCTGTTAAATTTGTCGGCGTTGCTGCGGCCCCTAACCGATTCCAAAGCGACTGGCCAGGTTGGGGGGCAGCGGCAACAGGATAGCCAACATGAGGAACAGTATCACCAGGATCAGTATCGCTCGGGTATCGTCGGGTTCGCTAATGTCATTGAGACAGGGGCGCTCTTCACCGCGCTGTAGGAATAAAATCAGGGCGGCCCAATAGAGGGCAATGGGGTTAGCCAGGGCAATGATGGTTAACAGCACCAGGGTAACGGCGGTGGCTCGCCCAGCAATTTTGCGACCGTAGATAGCTTGCACCATGCGGCCACCGTCAATGCGTCCGGCGGGCATGACGTTAATGGCGGTGATGACTAAACCGAGCCAGCCCATGAGCACTAGCAGATTGATATCCACTAGATCGACGGTTTGGAGAGTGTCGCCGAGGACAGCGCGGGCCAGCGTACCGACCAGGACAGACGCTCGAAAGAATTCTACGGGGAGCTGGTAGGGACTGCCAGGGTGAGAAAGGACCAACCCCAGGAACAGCATGGCCAGGGAGAGTAACCCACTGGCCGCAGGTCCGGCAAAGGAGATGTCAAACAGAACCGAACGGTTGGGCAGCAGGGATTCAAACCGGGTGAGGGAACCAAAGGCCCCGATCTGCCAGGCGGGGAGGGCAAAGGGAGGGCTGAGTTTGATGTTGTAGCGGTTTGCCTGCCAGCGATGGCCCAATTCATGGACAACCAAAATGGTGAGCACAGCCACGGCGGTGGGGAGGGCTTCTAACCAGCGACTGGGTTGGTCGAACAGGTTAAAGTCCCTGAGTAGGGCTCCGGTTTCTAGGCTGGTGATAAATGTTGCGATCGCAAGTGCCACCGCAAAAATCTGCTGACGTCGATCGGACGGTTTCGGGTCCGTCTTACTAGGCAGCACAATAACCGCCGGCTTTTCATCCGGGCCATTGATCAAAAACAAGCGATAGCGATCGTCAAAGCGATTTTCCAGCTGGGCCGTCAACGCCGTCAGACTGGCCTCGGGGTCGCCCCGCAGATTGCCCTTAAAGAAAACGCCCGCCTGGTAGGGAACGGTTTCTGTTCTAAAGAATGTATCAACGCCAAAAATGGTTTCGATCTCAGCCAGGTCATCGGTTGGAATCGCAGGCGGCGTCACCGGCTTAGACCCAGGACTTTCTGGGGTCGTCTCCCCGTCTGCGGGGGCCGTCTCTATCGGCGCAGCGGCTGCCTCTGCACCATTTGGTCTGTGGAACTGGGTTGGCGCACTCCCTGGTTCAGTCTCCTTCTGAGGCGCAGCCGCTTCGGCTAAACTCCTAAGCTGACGCCCTAAATAAATGTAGGCTCCGGTTGAAAACAGCACCAGGATCAGCACCCAGGCCAGGTTGAGATAGATACCGATGCTAAACAGCCCAAAAAATGTCAGCCAGGGCAGCACCAGAACCACCGACTGTAGCCATGCAAATATCCCTAACTTGCCATCGGGCCGAGCGCGGATAAATCCCCAAACAAGTATGCCAACTGCAGCCAATAAAATTAAAACCGTCACCATTGTGCAGAAAGACCGGGAACACCATTAAAACTCTGCTGATAGTTTAATGGTAGACGTCCCTTTCGGGCTAAACTCGACTGCGTAAAGACTTTAGCGAACGCTGTCCGATCTTAGATTTTTAGCTTGATGCCATCTAAATATGAGCGCCCAAGAGCCGTTTGATCGTAATGCTGAGGAGCTTTCAGCCGCGTTGATTCCTCCCAAATCAGAGGTGCCAGAAAGATTTACTGTTGACTACAACCCAGATCCTGATTTTGCACCGCTGCCCGACTCCCATGCAGACGTGTTGGCAACGGTACCTGTCCAGACACCGATGAAAGTCCCGGTGTCGTTGTTGATTGCGATCGCAGCCACCCTGATCACCCTGATCGGTCTAGGGCTAGATAGCTTTTGGCTGATTTTCTTTGGCTCTTTAATTGCCCTGGCCATTTCCATCCGTTTGGCCATGCCCACCCTACGGGCGGTGGTCAACGATCTGTCCTCGGAGCAGCGATCGCTGATTATTGCCATTCCTGGGCTCATTCTGGGAGTCTACGGCCTGATGCAAGTCAGTGGCCTCAACGCCGGTCTGCTGACCTGGGGAGCCACCCTATATTGGAATGCCTTTGGTGCTCTGGGGGATTTTCTCGGTGCCCTCGGACAGATCTTTTTTGCGATTTTGGCCCTGTACGTGGCCTGGCGGCAGTTTATTATTTCCCGCGATCTGACCACCCAGCAACATCTGATCACCCAGCAGCAAACCATCGATGCCTATTTCCAAGGGATTTCAGAACTGGTGCTCGATGACGAAGGCTTACTAGAAGACTGGCCCCAGGAGCGCATTATTGCCGAAGCTCGCACCGCCGCTATCTTAGGCAGCATTGACGGGGAAGGAAAAGCCAAGGTTCTCCGGTTTTTATCCCGCTCCAAGCTGCTCACACCCCTGGCCCGCGACCAGCGATTGGGGCGTCCCATCCTAGACGGCAGCGGTGGCTATGCCGAAGATCGGCTCAATGGCACCCGAGTGATCGACATTGGCGTCATGCTAGCAGCGGGAAATCTCTCGGGTAGTGACCTGCGCTGGGTAGACCTGAGCGATATTAATTTGATCCGCGCCAACCTCTCCCAGTGTGATTTGGTGCGCACCGATTTTGCCCGGGCGGTGCTGTGTGATGCCGATCTGACAGGAGCCGATGTCATGGGGGCCCGATTCTTTTACGGTGCGCCCGCCGCCGCCACCCCCCGCACCCGCAGCGACAAACCTGACTACGAGACCGGTGAGTTTACCGGAGCCGTGGTTGAAGGGATGGATCTATCTAATGTTCAGCGCCTATCGGAAAGCCAGCGATGCTACCTATGCACCTGGGGCGGGAGTAAAACCCGCGCCACCATTCCCGGTGGATGTCGAGATATTCCCAATCGCCTGGGGCGTTAGCAGCCGCTCCCAAAAGGTTGCTAAGTTTCCCTGCAGATCATCCAAAGATATAAAAAGTTTTGGTGAGGCTAGCCGGATAGTAATTTGTTTTTTCTATAAATCAAACTAGTTTTGGGTAAATTGAGACTAGTGATGTCGCGCTCCACCGCCATCACCCTCACCCCTTAGCCGGACGCAGCCCCTACCTTTTGCCCATGGCCTCCAAAAAGCCCAAAAAGCCCAGAAAGAATTCTAAAAAACGTTCTGCTCAGTCAGGGCAAAGCGCGGAGCAACCCCTGAGCCGTAAGGAGCAGCGGGCGAAGGAACGGGAAGCCAGCAAGGCCCGCGCGCAGCTAATCCAATTTACGGTGTTAGCATTTGTATTTTCAGGCCTGGTGGGACTGCTGCTGGGGCTGATGGTAGAGCCTACGCTGGGGGTGGCCGCCACCGCTGGTTTGCTGTGCCTGAGCCTGTCCTTTAAATACCAGCGCCAGGCGCTCTATGCGTTTATTATCTACATTCCCTTTTCCGGCACCGTCACCTATATGCTGGGGGGAAATTCGTTACTACAGCTAGCCAAAGACGCCTTTTATATCCCGGCCCTGATTGGTGTCATTCAGATGTGCCGCAAAAAGCGGTTGGATATCTTACTGCCAGAGTCGGTAAAAGTACCCCTGGTGCTGGTGATATCCATTGTTGTACTTAATATTCTGCTGATCAACCTGCCCCAGCAGGTCCAGTCTGCCGGGGATGAAAGCCCTCTGATGATGGGGATTTTAGGTCTTAAAGTTCTGCTGGGATACCTACCCATCATCACCTGTATTTACTATCTGATGCGCACATCAGAGGACCTTTATTTTTTACTGCGGATACAGGCTGTCCTGGTAATTACCGCCTGTGTTTTGGGGTTTGTGCAATATTTAATGCTCAGATCAGGCGTCTGTGCTGGCACCGAGGGGACGGGGGCCCAGGGGGTGGACCTATTCAAAGCGTCGCTTCAGTCTCGCTGCTTTGTTGGCGGGGCGCTGCTGTACAGTCCGTCCCAGGGTCAGATTCGACTGCCGGGTACCTTTGTTGCCCCCTGGCAGTGGGGCTGGTTTTTAATCTCCAGCGCCTTTTTTAGTTTTGGTACCGCCTTTAACGACCGTTCTCCCTTTTGGCGGTTAGTTGGCATCATTTCACTGATTACTGTCGTGGTGATGGCAGTGGTGTCTGGACAGCGAATTGCTCTATTTTTAGTGCCAATTATTGTTTTGGTGCTGAGTGTGATGACCGGTCAGGTGACCAACCTGAAACGGTTTGTACCCATCGGGGTTATTTTGGGGCTGATCCTAATGGTGCTCACCGTCCGCAACCCAGAGCTATTGCAGGAACGGGTGGATAGTTTTCAGGCTAGATGGGACGCGTCCCCACCCCATGAGTTTGTCAGACAGCAGTTTGTGGAGGTTTGGGACGCCCAAAATGGCATCTTAGGAAACGGGGTGGCTCGAGCCACCAACGGGGCCCGTATCTTTGGCAAAATCCGTCTGGTCGAAACCTACCATCCCAAAATTCTCTACGAGCTAGGGCCTTTGGGGTTATTCGCCGTCATGGTGTTATACACAGCGATCACCATTGCCACATTCAAGGCCTATCGCAAAACCAAGGATAAAAACCTGAGGGGATATGCGGCCTCCATGTGGGTGTTTATCCTATTTATTAGCTATTTTCCCTACTACTATCCGCTGGATGTTGACCCGGTATCTGTGTATTACTGGCTAGCGGCGGGAATCGCCTTGAAGATTCCCACCCTGGATAAACAACAGCGAGAGCTGGCCAATCCGAAAAAGTCTAGGCGGTTGCGATCGCGCAAAAAATCATCTGAGCAGCCCCCTCCCGATGAACCCCAGCTCGCATGAGATGGCATAGCCCAAGCCTCAATTTATAACCTATGACCTATGACTATCGTGCCAGACCCTCTTATTTCAGGCGTTATCCCCACCTATGGGCGAGAAGCCGTTCTCTGCAGC
>CALBPH010000554.1 GCA_937899365.1 uncultured Leptolyngbya sp. | reverse complement strand
GAGGGCTGGTTGCTCTGGCTCTGCGGCATTCCCACCCGTATTGGCTATGACAGTACCCAAGCCCCATGGCTATACACCTGCACGGTCTGCGCTGACCGTAAGCAGTATCCAGCCAGTCAATATCAGGCACTTTTGCAAGGGCTGGCTACCCCTTCTACCCCGGCACCCATCGAACTAAACGTGCCCGCAGGGGATCTGGCTTGGTCGGAGGCCCAGCGAAAATCTTTGGGTGTGGCAGAGAGTGGTTACGTCCTTCTATATCCCGGCCTCAATGGGCAAGCAGAGGGATATCCGGTTGATAGCTGGATCAAGATTATTGATGATTTTCAAGAGAAGCAGCCTCAGCTTCCTGTTGTTGTACTAGAAACCGTAGATAGCGAAGACACAGTGGCCTTGATTGCCCGCCAGCGTAATCTTAAAACCCTGAGCGCCATAAATCTGGGACAGGTGGCAGCCATTTTAGCAGGCGCTAATTTGGTCATTAGTCCCGACAGCTATGTCAGCCAAGTTGCGGTGGCACTGCAGGTGTTTATCTTGGTATTGCAGACCAAACTGAGTCAGGCTTTACCCCCCGCTGCTGGTGAAATACGGGCCTTGAGTGTGCCCTCTGCCACCGATAAGCTGGCCGACTTGCAACCAGGGGATGTGTTGCAAAAGGTTTGGGGCGGCTAAGCCGTTGGGTATACTCTAAAACGTTTAAGCAAAAGCTTAAGACTATACACGGTGTCCTGGGGCAGACCACCTATCTTTCGATAGGATGACTCTGCTATAGGATGTCAACTTCAATAATTTCATCAAGTTTTTTATTAAGTTTTAGATGAGGTCAAACCATGGATCGCGTTAAGTCTCAGGCTGCTGTGGTGTCTCAGTTACTTTTTGATCCCAAAACAGCAGATGCTTATAAAAACGTTCTGACCTTGACGGGAAAAATTATCAAGGAAGTCGCGTTGCTAGCGTGGTTGATAATTTGTTCTGTCTTTGTATTTGGTGCTTGGTTTAGCGATACGGCAATTAGTTCTGGGCGCAGTGCACGTGACTGGTGGCAGGCCCAGCAAATGGGTTCGGCAGACGGAAATCAGACGGCAGCAGCGACGGGGCAGGCATTGCTCGATGTGAGTCAAAATGGCGCTAACTTTCTGTTAGACAAAGCTCGTGAGCAGCTGGGTTTAGAGAAATTGGACCGACCTGCAAAAAACGAAACTACGGAAGCTGTTAAGGCTGCGGCTACCAAAGTCGCGCAAAAATCTAAAGCGGCGGCTACCGTTGCTGTGGATAAGGTGACGGCCGTTGCTCAAGAAGCAAAATCTGTTGTTGAGAAGGAACCGTCTGATACTAAGGGATCCCCCACTGCTGAAAAGCATTAGGGGATGATGGCTCCTATCGTTTGATTGGTGTAGGGTTTAGTCTATATCCAGCAAAAAAGGCGCGCTCCTGGAGCGCGCCTTTTTTGCTGGATATGGGTAGCGTTGTCAAAAGCACTATCTTGATGCAACTAAATTTTTCCTGGTTAGTCTGTGTCTTCTGGTGTGGGGGCTTCTCGTGCAGGGGGGGCTACATCTAGGGTTTTGATATCGGTGGGTAAGTAGCTGAGGGACTCGACCACAGCAATCGCTTCTTTGACCGTAATGTTGCTACAGTCCCCTTGACCATAGTCCTGGGCATTGACCAGGCCGGAACCCACCAAGCGATAAAACCCATCATCGCCTTCTAGCCAATCGGTAAAGAGATCGCTCTCTGGCAGTTCTCCGTCGCCACCGTTGGGAAATTTGCCATGGTACAGGCTATATCCGTCACCAAATAGAGCGCTGTCCAAGGGCTCTTGATTTTCTAAGGAAATACCACCGATACCACCGGATGCATATTCAATGGCGAAGCAACGGTTTTGGTCATCACGATAAACCAACCAGTAATAGGGACCACCGCCTACTCCCTCGGGTGTTTCGCCCGCGCCATAGTTTGCCAGGGACATAGCTTGGGGCAAATATGTGGGAATGGCAATGTTGATGTTGAGAGCGAATAGCTGGTTTGTGGTTTCGGGTGGTAGCTGGGCTAAGTAGGAATTGGGTGGTGGCGGCGGCGGCGCATTGTCTGGGGCTGCCGCTGCACTGTTTGAATCGGGTGCATTAGCCGCTGGTGCCGCCGTGCCGGTGGCACCAGCGGGTGGTTCGGTAGGGGGCGTTGCTCGACAGCTGGCTAAGAGCAGAACTGCCGCACACACTAACCAACTATTGCAGAGCGTCTTCCAATAGTTAATAGCAGGGGCTCCCTGGGTGAATGTCATGACTTTTTTGACCGGTGTTTTTTGTCTGCTCTGTTTAGTAAGTCTGGCCATTGCGATGGGTAAAGTAATGTCCCCCTTCAGTTTTGGGTAGGGCCAGTAAATCATCATCGGGATATTCAGCGCGGTCGCCTGGGGTGCGATCGCCAATTTCCAGATAGGTTGCGATCGCACCAGACCGATTGATCAAATGATGTCCATTGGCCACGCCAGCGGCGAATCCTGCCATCATGCCAGGGGTCAGTAGCGTTTCTCCCTCATCAGTTACCAATACCAGCTCCCCCGAGATCAGATAAATAAACTCATCCTGGTGACTGTGCCAGTGTCTGAGGGCCGATTGGGCCCCTGGGGCCAACGTTGTCAGATTTACCCCAAAGTTGGTGAGCCCGGCGGCGTTGCCCAAGCGTTGCCTAGATCGCCCGGCCACAGCATCTCGAAAAGGGGGCGGATACCCAGTACCCTGACTGACGGGCACCGTCGAAAGGTCAATTACCATAGCGTTTCTGCTCAAAACATTAGTAGGCAGAATAGCTCACTTTGTTCGACACTATTGGCGACCCATGCCTCCGCGGGGGCAGCTCGACTCCGGCCTATTTGTGAGGGCTAATTAGCGACTTCCGCCATCTCAATCACTTCACCGTCGTAATCCTTAACTAGAAAATTAAGTGGCCGTTCGCGACGAATTTTATGGCGTACGCCGTTAGTTTGCACCTGCATTAACAGCAGCTCTAGGCAGTCTCGGTCAAAACAAACGTGGCGTTGACGGTCTTTGTGTCCTCGGCTAGCGCCTGAAATCACATGTAGCTGGGTATTTTTCTTGAGTTGATACCAAAGACCATCGGGGCTGCCAGCGTTTGGTTCCATCGGGCGTGACATGGTGCCCATGCCCATCATTGGATCGACACTGGCACCCAAGGTTTGCTCGTAGTTGTAATAGTAGTGAAGTGGCACATCGGCTGCCGCAAGACCCAGCATGCCTTCATAAAACTGCCGAGCAATGTTTAGATCTGAGACCATCACCGTGTGAACCTTTGGGGCACTGGTCAAAAACATCCACATGGCCCCCGCGTAAGCCACCAGCAACATCACCATGATGCCTAGGGTCGAAACCAGGCTATCTAGGGGAAGCCCTTGCCAGATAGACGCCAAAGAGGTGGAAAAAACAGTGGGGCAAAAGTTCATGGCTGTCTTGAAAAATACGATGCCCTTTAATGACAGAGCAGTGCGGTTTCTCTTAGTGTATCAAGGGGAAAACCACCTGGCTGGTGGGGACATACCGGGTTAACCGATCCTTTACTGTGGCGTAACCTGGTGTTCTGGTTGCCCCTAAGTATCAAGAGCTGCCCCATCCTAAAGCTAGGATTTCCAACCGAATCTTTAAGATTCGATAGATCCTGGGTATAGTAGTGGCTATTTATAAGGTAGTCTCAGTCTGGTAAATGCCGGACTGTTCAGGCTACCGGTCATTGGCGAAGTTCCGTTCGCAGTGCTGTGGATATTCCTAATTTTCCTGAATGTGATCATGCCATCGTCAAGTCGCTTTTTGAATATAGCGACTACGACTTGGTGCAGCGATTAAAGCAGCATCCTGATGAGGGCAAGTACTTTACGGCGTTATTTTGCCGTTATAGTCCGGTGGTCTATACGCTAATTCGTCATTCGGCTCGCTCTACGGTGCAGTCAGAGTATTTGTTTGCGCTGACGTGGCGACATATTTTGTATGAGCTCAGTGGCCTGGATTTGCCATCTGAGCCCCCCGAAGACTTCTCTCTCCAGGCTTGGTTGGTCAATTTGACCGCAGCCTGTATTAATCAGGCTGCCCTGCCAGATGTCGAAGAGATTCACTACAACCTTCAGGAGGCGTCTCCCCCCCTGTGGTGCTATGTGCCCCAAGCCCTTGAGCGACTTCAACCTCTGCATCGTTTGGTGATTGTTATGGCCCAAACGTTTCGATGGAGCAACACGCGGATTGCTGCGTATTTGCAGGCTGAGGGGCAGCGCATCTCCCCGAAATCTGTGACTGTGTTGTTGACCGATGCCCAGAAATCTTTGAATGCCGCTTTGCCAAGTGATATTCAGGCAATTTACTTTGGGGATACTGATACTGCTGCTGAGGAAAGTTTGGCCGGGGAGCTAGCTGACCTATTGGATGTGTCCAATCTTGAGTTAGATCAGCCCAATCTGGCCCCGGAAGCTTAATTGTTTGAGTTTTTTAGATAGGGAGAGACCCGATCGTGCACCGCACAATTCGGTTTGGTTATGGGGTAGTCGTGCTGATGGCGTTGGCGGGTGTGCCAGCTGCCTATGCCCAAGATAATCTGGATGAACAGTTACGGCAGCCGGTTAACCGTGAGGTGGTTAATCAGCAGCGAGATGTGGCCGATCAGCTGTTGCGCCTAGGGGAGCGTCAGGCTGATCAGGGTGATTATCAGGCAGCGCTCCGGGCCTGGGGCCGAGCGGTTGAAATTTACTATGAGATCGGCGATGCCGCTTCCATGGAGCGGGGCTATGGCAATCTTGCCAGTGTCTATGCCCAGCTTGGTGACTATGGTCAAGCCGAAACAGCGGTGCGTCGTCAGCTTGCGATCGCACGGGATAACCGAAATTTCAGCAGCCAAATTTTTGCCTGGAATACCCTAGGCACCCTAAGGCTACAGCGCGGGGCCGTAGACTCAGCGGCCCATGCCTATGAAGAAGCCCTCAGTATTGCCTACAGCATTGAAAATTTTGAGGGTATCGGCCTATCCCTAAGCAACCTGGGGCTGCTGGCGGCGGCGCGTGGGGATTATGCCGCCGCCATTGATTATTACGAAGTCGCGGGAAGCTATCGCATTCGAGCCGGTAATTTAGTCGGTCGTGCCAATACCAGCAATAACCTGGGCGATGCTTATTTTGCCCAAGGTCAGCAGGGGAAAGCGTTGGGAGCCTATCGCCTAGCCCTGGCCTATGGGCGAGATAGCAGCGATGTGACCTCCCAGCTCCAGGCCATTGATGGTCTCATCGATATCTACAGCGATCGCAGCGACTGGACCCAGGTCCGCGACTACCTTGACGAACGCATTGCCCTCACCCTAAACACTGACAACGACTGGGGGCGTTTGATCACCTTTAAGCGTCTGGGCGAATTTTATGAAGCGACTGGTGAACTGACCTTGGCCCAACAGCAGTATGAGCAAGCCTATGCCCTAGCCCGTACCCTAGAACAGACCAGTCTGGAAGCCGAGCTATTTAATCGGCTGTTAAGTTTTCAGGGCCACCAAGGCAGTAGCAATTAATGCGGTTTGATCTGATCAGTTTATTTCCCGACTTTTTTACATCGCCGCTGCAATCGGGACTGATTGGTAAAGCCCTGCAGCGGGATATTGCCCAGGTGCACATTACCTCCACCCGCGATTTC
>CALBPH010000553.1 GCA_937899365.1 uncultured Leptolyngbya sp. | reverse complement strand
AGGCATCCTTCCCCATCAACTACAGATATTGCCGGCACGATGCCTGCCAAACGAGGAGCAGGCTATGGTGCTATTTATCGCTGGACCGGAGACACCCTCATCACCCAGGTTCAAGACACCGTTTTACCAGCAGCAGACTGGGAACTGCAACAGGCCCAATGGACTCAACCGCTGACACAAATATGTCTAGAGGCAGGCGTTGGCCTGGCGGAAACCACCCTGCCGCTCCTGGCACTCGGGTATCAGCAGTGGCAAATGAACCAACGGTCTAACTGGCGAGAGGTGACTCCGTTTTATGGTCAGCACCCCGTAACCACCTGAAACTCAATCCTGGTTCGCTTCACCATCACGGCGGCCCAGCTCATACACACCGCTACCCATGCAGGCAATAATGCCAAAGCTCAGGGTCCAGCTATGGCCTAAACCAATGTCCAGCAGATAGTTACACAGCCCACCAGCCAACACAAACGGCACAATGCTGACAACCGAGGCATAGAGTTCTGCCCGTTCCGAGCTATCTGTTTGCCCAGAGGAGTCTAGCCAACCCATGGCCTGCTGCTCGAGTGCACCTACCAATCGCAGTGCTAAGGGTGAAAACATTAGGTAGAGCGCTAGCGCCCAGAGAAATATTCCAGAAATCCAAGCTGGATCAAGAGTCATTAGATAGAAAATTGCTAAACAGAGACGCTAAAGCCACCAAAGCCCAAGAAATCAGATACAAACTTCGTCAGATTTCTTAAACTTTTTTCATGGTCTATAGATTAGGCTAAGCGATCCTATGCGTTCTGTCGCTCTAGATGCGTTCTGTTAGCCTCATCGGCTTTTTTTACTTATGGCACAGGTGCCATTCTCTAGCGCTTCACTACAACCGTAGTGCCTATTTCAACGTAGGTATAAAGATCCTCGATATCTTCGTTGAGCATGCGCACACAGCCATGGGAAACGGCCTCACCAATCAGTCGTTCTTCATTGGTGCCATGAAATCCAATTTCACCATCTTCACTGGACAAAAATCCAATCCAGCGTGACCCCAACGGATTATCTTTACCAGCAGGGACTATCTCTCCAGTAATAGGGTGCTGCCACGTAGGGTACTTTTGGGTCTGGATGACGCTAAAGGTCCCCTCTGGGGTTTCCCACTCAGCCTGGCCAACAGCCACAAGATACTGCTTAATGACATCACCTTTTCGATAGACGTCTATCTTGCGTGCGCCTATGTGGAGCACAATCTGTATGTCTGATTGGTTCCTCAGACTACGCGCCAAAGGTGGGCGACGACCGTTGGTGATTGATGCGGTTCGGGTGCTTAGATTACTGGCCGCTTGGGGCGGTCGAGCGTTGGCCACCTTCCAGCCCAAAGGATCACGCCACTCTAGCAGAGCTAAGCCCAGGGCAGAGCCGACGCACAGCAGAGCAAAACTGCGAGCTAAGGGATGAAGACCTTGCATTCCAGAAAGGGCTAGAAACGGTGTAAGGGTTGAAATTTCGTACTTACTGTTTAACATCTTACCCATATCAGCCCTCGAGCTGGGGGCACGTCGCAGTTTCAAGCAAGTCTATGTCCTAGCCCTGAAATTGTTAGAATCAGTACTGCTGTCAAATCGTCTGACATCGCAGCTCCGTTCGTAAAGGCAAAGTAGTGTGACCGTTAAACCAGACTGGCTAAGAGTCAAAGCACCCCAGTGGGAAAGAGTTGGCAATGTCAAAGGTATTTTGCAAGACCTGGCCCTCAACACCGTGTGCGAAGAGGCCTCTTGCCCCAATATTGGTGAGTGTTTTAATGCTGGAACGGCCACATTTTTGATTATGGGCCCCGCCTGTACCCGGGCCTGTCCTTACTGTGATATCGACTTTGAGAAAAAGCCCCAGGCATTAGATCCAACCGAGCCGGTTCGGTTGGGGGAAGCTGTCCGAAGAATGAACCTCAACCATGTGGTGATTACCTCGGTAAACCGAGATGACCTCACCGATGGTGGCGCCAGTCAGTTTGTCCGTTGTATTGAAGAAACGCGAAAGCTTTCGCCTGATACCACCATTGAGGTGCTTATTCCCGACCTATGTGGCAACTGGGATGCCTTAAAAATTATCCTATCGGCAGCTCCTGAGGTGATGAATCACAACACGGAGACCATTCCCCGGCTCTACCGTCGAGTGCGCCCCCAAGGTAACTACCAACGGAGCCTTGAGCTACTACAGCGCACCCGGGAATTGGCTCCATGGGCCTACACCAAATCGGGCATCATGGTGGGCCTGGGGGAAACCGATGAAGAAGTGCGTCAGACAATGGCCGACCTGCGGGCGGTGGACTGCGATATCCTCACCATTGGTCAGTACTTACAACCCACGCAAAAACACCTTGGAGTGCAAGACTTTGTGACCCCTGGGCAGTTTGACCAATGGCGCCAGGCTGGAGAAGCCATGGGCTTTTTACAGGTGGTGTCGTCGCCCCTAACTCGCAGCTCTTATCACGCAGAAGAGGTGAGACGGCTGATGGCTGAGTATCCTCGACCTCGTCACCAACACGTTTAGAGCGAAAATAACGTTCGCGCCTTGTGCAACGTTTGCCTAACCGAGCGAGCCGATGATTCTAGGGCGGCTTGCTCATCCTCAGTTAGGGAAAGCTCTACGACCGAGGCCACACCAGTACTATCAAGATGACAGGGCACCCCTAGATAAATAACTTCTAGACCATACTGGCCATCCAGATAGGCCGATACTGGCAATATGGCTGACTGATCTTGGAGAATTGCAGCCACCATGGTGGCTGTAGCGGCTGCCGGCGCATAGAAAGCGCCCCCTGTTTTGAGGTGATTGACAATTTCTGCACCGCCTTTGCGAGTGCGATCTACCAGCTGCCGGATTGTTACGGCCGGTAGCAGCTCTGTTAAGGGAATGGTACTAACGGTGGTGTGGCTGATGAGCGGCACCATCAAATCGCCATGCCCGCCCAGCACCATTGTGGAAACATCGTGGGGAGGAACACCCAGGGTCTGGGCAATAAATGTACGAAAGCGCGCAGAATCTAGCACACCGGCTTGGCCAATGACTCTATTTGGGGGGAGACCGCTTGCCTGCCAAGCCACATAGGCCATGACATCTAACGGGTTGGTCACCAGAACAAAATGGGCATCTGGGGAGTGGGGTAATGCCTTTGTCATCACCTCTAAAACAATGTTGCCGTTGATGTTAAGCAGGTCGTCCCTGGACATCCCTGGCTTGCGGGGCAGGCCTGCCGTAATCACAATGACCTGGGAGCCTGCGGTATCTTGATAGTCGTTTGTACCTGTGATGTGATGGGTACAACCTTCGAGAGGACAGGCTTCAGCCATATCCAGGGCGAGTCCCTGGGGACGACCTTCGACAATGTCCAACAGCACCACATCGGCTAAGTTTTGGGCCAGCAAATTTTGGGCCAGGCTGGCTCCAACATTCCCCGCTCCGATAACGGTAACTTTGGGGATGGTGATGGCAGCTGTATCAGCGGGTTGCAGGGATACACTAGCGACGATCATAGGACTCCTGATCGCCTGAGGGCACCTCGGCCGCTCCATCGCCTGACTAAAGTCGCCCAGAGACGTTTCACTAAACTGGTTTATGTCTCCATTGTGTCGAAGGCTACTTAAAACTGGCGAAATTCAAGCAGATTCTTAATGCATGACTGGCCAGCACCTAAAGATGGGTACATCCCCCATATCAGCAACGGTAAAACCTTTGGCTTTATTTGAACTCTTCGAGTTGGGCAACCTGTAACCAAATATTGGGGGTGGGGACTCGGCCAAATTTTACGAGGGCATAGTCATCACGAATTTCTAGAATTTCTCCTTGGGTCTTAAAAATATAAGGGGGAAACCGGGTGTCGCTGGCAGTGGCTTCGACGCTATTTTCTAGTTTTTCTCGCACAACTCGTACAAACGTACCCTTTTTAATTGCCATTACTGATTAATATAACTGGTCACTATATTATCGCGCCTGAATCACCCGCCAAGAGCCTGGACTGGGTTATTTCTGACAACTGGGGCAATAGTGGGCTGAGCGTCCGGCTAGCTTAATGCGCTGAATGGGGGTGCTACACACACGGCAGGGTTCATTTTCGCGGTCATAGACCCAAGCCACACCACCATAATTGCCATTGATGCCGTGGATATCGCGAAAGTCGCTAAAGGTGGTACCGCCGGCTTCGATGCTGTCGGTGAGCACTTTGCGGATAGAGGTGTGTAGGCGTTGAAGTCGTGGGCGAGAGATGAGATCGCATCTCACCATCGGTCGAATCCCACTCAAAAACAAAGCCTCATCAGCATAGATATTCCCAATGCCAGCCACCATCGCCTGATCAAGCAGAGCATTTTTGATCGGGCGCTTTCGCTTGGCTTACCAAGTTCGCAATTAGCTAAGTGAAAACTCATCGGCAAAAGGCGCTGGCCCCAACCGTTGTAGCCCGGTCATAATATGAGCAGGCTCCTCGGCTGGGGGTACCCACCACAAACGGCCAAAGGTACGCTGATCGACATATCGCAGCTCTCGATCATCATCTAAAAAGAGCCGAACGCGGCAGTGAGACGATACCGGCATAGACTGTTGGACCCAAAGCAACTGCCCCGTCATACGCAGATGGCACCCCAACCAACCAGCGGGTTGATTACAGCGAGCTAAAACCGCCAACAAATATTTCCCCCGCCGCTGCCATGCCGTAATCTCAGCCCCTATGACAGCAGGCAGAAAGTCGTCAATAGAAACAGGGTGAGCAATACTGCGATCTAACAGTACATGCACACCCCGAATAGGTTGAAGGAGAGTAGCTCGACTGAGCCCTCGTCGGACAGTTTCTACCTCAGGAAGTTCTGGCAAGGTACATTAGACAAACAACTCTGCTAATTCTACCACACCCCCTTAGGCTGAAAGCTCTACTTGACTTCCTTTAACTCGGTTTCAGCAAAGTTATTGGTGTTAACGCCAGCGTAGTTAATCTTGTCAAACCGAACCACAACCGAATACTTAATACCGCTTTGGTCAACGGAAGCAACGGTACCAGTATCTTGAAACCAGTAGGATTCCTTCCGCAGGATACGTACTTTAGATCCACGCTTAACCATGAATAAGCCTCTCTTGTTCAAAGACGAGTAATTGATGCGAGCAGCAAGCTACCTGTAAACCAGGTTACTACTCCTAAGAGCCGAACTCACATCCATAGCATTTAAGAATTGTTGCATATCGAAGATTTCAGAAATATTTCTTTAGAAATCTCTTGCTACAACAGATTCGAACTGGCTTCGCGCCATTTTTTTGTCATCACCTGCGCCATAAACTATCGGCAAACACAAACAAGAGCGAATAGTCTAAATCACTACCCGCTCCTGAAAGATATAAAAATGAGGCGTTGCTGAGCCCCGGTATGAATTTATCCGCTAACTATTGGCACATCGCATATCTCACAGATCGGTTAATGCTCTAAATCAGCTAACGGCAAAAACGATTAGCGCAAACTAGATGCCAGGGGAGGGCAGTACTGGCAAGGTGCTGATTGTAGATACGGCAGCATCCGCAGGGGGCTCATCCTCCTCGACAGTGACCTCTCCATCAGCCGTGACTAGGCGCTCCACTTCAATACCGTTCTCCACCAAGATCACCCTCGGCTCAAGAGAGCTCGTATCGATGCGTTTAACTACAACGCTGCCT
>CALBPH010000552.1 GCA_937899365.1 uncultured Leptolyngbya sp. | reverse complement strand
ACCTAAGGTTTCCAGCAATCGTATAGCAAATGTCCTGATGCATTAGGACATTTGCGCGTCAGGTTAGCCGTCGAAACTAAAGGTTTTCATGGACACCTGTTGTATTGACTAACCTGACAGATGCTATGTGTGGCCAGAGCTATGGGCGCAGAGCTCTAGATAACAGACCGTATCATCTTTATGGTGATACGGTTTTGTTCTATCTAGAGCAATCGACAGATGCAACAGATGCAATCGTGGAACTAAGGTTAACCCCCATGCTGTGGCAAATTAGCAGCAGCTGCACGCTAACGTCTCGATCCTACGCTTTACACTAAATGGCGATGTACCCAATTGAGTTTATGGAGAGCGCCTCCCATTTCCCCGACGCCATTATTTTCGATATGGATGGCCTCATGCTAGATAGTGAAGTCATTTTCCATGACGCCTGGCAAACGACCCTGGTTGACCTTGGCTATGACCTGGATACCGCCACATACCTCAAGCTGGTTGGCTGTAGTAATGACCTGGCCGAAAACCTGTTGCTCAACCTGTTGGGGGCCGATTTTCCCATCGAGCGCTTTCGTAGCGGCTGGATGGCTCGATGGGAACGTCTGGTGGCTCAGGGGATACCGACTAAACCAGGGCTGTGGCCGCTGTTAGACTGGCTCGATAAAATTAATTTGCCAAAAGCGGTGGGGACCTCAAGCGGCGACCATGAAGCGCAGATCAGCTTAAAAAGTACGGGTCTATGGTCAAGGTTCCAAACCATTGTCACCGTTGATCGAGCGGGGGCAGGGAAGCCCGCTCCAGATATCTTTTTGACCGCCGCTAAAGCCCTAGATATCGCTCCAGCCAGCTGCCTGGTGTTAGAAAATTCTAATGCTGGAGTTCAAGCAGCCAAGGCCGCAGGTATGGCCGTCATCATGGTGCCCGACTTACAGGTGCCCACGGCCTATGCCCAGGACCATGCCCTAAAAATAGTCTCATCCTTAAATGACGTGCTAGACCATTTGCAGCAGACGTGGCCGATGGCCGGCGGCCATGGTTTTTAGGGTAGGAATCTAAGAGGGCTGTAGCAACGGTGACGGTTGCTGGCGCTGATATAGCGGAGCTGAGAGAGCATACTGCTGTAGCCAGTGCCGCTCTGCCCCCTGTAGCCAGTGCTCCAGTAAAGAGAGCCAATGGACGGGCAGCTGCATGGATTGCCAGCTGGCCTGACTAGCGGCAGACAGTTTGCCATAGGTGTCTGG
The DNA here is from genome assembly GCA_937899365.1 of uncultured Leptolyngbya sp. Lineage (GTDB taxonomy): Bacteria > Cyanobacteriota > Cyanobacteriia > Phormidesmidales > Phormidesmidaceae > Leptothoe. Next base: position 4,433 of record CALBPH010000552.1, on the reverse strand, counting down.
GTGGGTCAGGAGGTAGTCGATACTTTTAGACAGGGCGCGGGCATTGCCTGCCGGGAAAATCATGGCGTTAACCCCGTGGCTAAGACTGCCGGCAAACATGGGATGATCGGACGCCACGATGGGGGTGTGGGCCTGTAGACAATGATTGAGCAGCGCGTTGGAATTTTCTGGAGATTCGTGGCGGCTGGGCATCACAACAACATCAGCCTGACGCACCAGATAGACCAGGCTGTGGTCGGGGACATGATCAATAAATTCAACATGGTCTAGCTGCAGTCGTTTGGCTTGAATCTCAAACCGCTGCCTGTCGCCCTGACCAACCAGCTTTAAATGAATGTTCCAGCCTTGGCCTTTAAGCTGGGCTGTTGCAACCAGTAAGTCACCAATGCCCCGAGTTGAAAACAGGGGCCCTACATACGTCAGCTGTAGCGGATTGGGACGCTCACTTAGCTGTTTGGGTTCAAAGGATTCAGCCCGGTTTGAGGGGGGCCAATCCCAGGGAATTAGCTTGTCACGGAGAACGCCTATTTGGGCTAGGGATTCACATTTATCGATACCCAAACCGCCTACCCAGTCCACCCCTGCGTGGTTGAGGGCTTTAGAGAGCTGATAGTTGTCCCATCGCTGTTTGAGACCAGGTTCCCTGGGGTTGTCTCGAAACATGCCGACACAGCGTACTTGCTGGCGAGTGGCCCACCGAAAAAGTGCCGGATCGGGGACATCGATTACCAGATGGGTGGGGCAGAAATCTGCCAAGCGTCTAAGAATGGATTCATTAGTGTCTGGCAGACCACTGCCAATAACCCGTACCCCTGTGTCTAGGACTTCGTTATAGGCCTCGTCCGAGGCGCATCCCAACACCCCTACTTCCTGTAGTTGAAAGCCCCAAGTTGTCAGTCCTTCTAGAATGGTCAACTGCTCAGGATTGAGGGTTCCAGTCTCCATGCCATGTCGGTAGGGCTCATTTCCTTGAATGAGGAGTAAACGCAGGTGCTGTAAGTCCATAGAAAGATGGCTAGGTAGTTAATGTAAGCGATGAATAATAATTAAGTAGAAATTAAGTAGGCGCTGCTGATCCCCGGTATGAATATATCTGGTAACCATCGGCACATCGCCTCGCTCACAGATCGGTTCATACCTTAAATCGGCATCGGTATTAAGTAAGCGTAAATATTGTCTTTTTGTTATGGCTCTCCATGGGTCTCTAACAGAGCTTGGCGAGCGTTCTTTTGTATATTAAATCCTTACGGAAAAGAATCTTTCGCTCCTGTTGATGTTTCCGCCTTTGTATAGTCTTCATAAACTCTTCACTATTGTTGAATAGCCCCGTAAACATGACTATTCGGTCCATAGAGCCTTTAATCAATTTCAGCCCAGCCTAGCGAGTCTGGTGAGCATTGGTATTGTTTGCACCCCGTTAAGGGCGAGTACCCTCAGAAAATTTACGGATGTTGATTGTTAGTCCCTTAGGGGTGGCAGAGCGTCCTAAGACACTGGCCGCTGGGGCTGGGTACTCTATCGATGGCGGGCGACCGGTGCTGACACTGCTCGGATCTAGACGGCCCTATCCCTATGCTGATGCCTGATACCCCTACTTCAATGACAACTATTTTAGTGATTGATGATGACCTGGACCTGGCTAAGAGGGTCTGTGATGCGCTGGTTTTTAATGACTTTGCCACACTGAGGGCGGCGACAGGTCTCGACGGTTTGCAATTGGCACAGGGGCATCAGCCACAGCTGATTGTATGTGATATAGATTTACCCGATATTACTGGCGACGCTCTGCTGGAGCAGTTGCGATCGCACCCCGTCACCGCCCCCATCCCAGTCATTATGTTGGCGGCAGGTCCAGATGCATTCCGCCACAGCATGGAACAGGGGGCCGATGACTGTTTAACAAAACCGATTGACCTAGGGAGCTTTTTGCGGGCGGTACACACCCAGCTCACCAAGCGGGCAGCGTTAGCCCAGTGTTTTGCCTCGGGGGTTGAGCCGCCCTACGAAGTCCTCACCGTGCCAGCAAAACCCAATGAGCTTGTAGAACAGATTGCCCAATCAAAGCAGTCGCCATGGTCCAGGCTGTGGGTAATTCAGCTACGTAACTATGGTGACCTTTATGCTAACTACGGTCATGTACTGGGGCAGCTAGTCCTCCAGGCCATGGGCCAACAGCTGCGCCAATGGCGGGCTCGGTGGCATACCCCAGATTTATCCATCACCCTGGCCTACTTAGGGAGAGATCGCTTTGTTGTGTTTTTGAGGGCACCCAAGCAGCCAGCTGAGCCTGAGGGTGAAACAGCCAGACTCAAGTTAGAAACGGTGCTACAACAACCGATGGTGATCAACAATCATCGATTAATGCCCGATAGTCATATCGAGGTCATTGATCCCCCGGATCTAGCGCCGCTACAAAATTGGGAAAACTCTTTGACAACATCGGTTTCGGGGCACAGTCAGCTATCTTTGGCAGAGCGACTGCGGCGGGCCATACAGCGGGATGAATTACAGCTGTACTTTCAGCCCCAGGTTGATTTGGGCAGCGGTCAGATCATCGGTGCCGAGGCCCTAGTGCGTTGGTGTATACCGGGGGAAGCCCAGATATTCCCGATTCAGTTTATTTCTGTGGCGGAAGAGAACGGGCTGATGTTGCCCTTGGGGGAGTGGATAGTAGAGGCGGCCCTACAACAGCTGGCCCATTGGCAAAAAAAGCAGCTCTCAGCCATTAGCATGGCGATTAATCTATCGGTTCATCAGCTACGCAGCCCCTGCTTTTTAGACCGGCTGATGGCCATGGTAAAAACCGTCGGCATCAGTCCGGTCATGATCGATCTAGAACTTCCCGAACGTTTGATATTAGAAGATTTAAGCCAAGCCAAATTACTCTTGGCAGAGCTGCAAAATCAGGGGTTTAGCACCGCCATTGATGACTTTAGCTCCGGCTCCCTGAGTCACTTGCAATATTTACCGGTCAACATTCTCAAGTTAGACAAGTGTTTTGTGCGCAATCTCCACCAAAACCGAAGTAATCGGGTGATTGTCAGAGCCATTATGGACATAGCTCGAGGTTTAAATATTTCCACCATTGCCAACGGTGTGGAAACCGCAAGCGAACTGTCAACCCTCAAACAGCTTAAATGCCACAGTATGCAGGGATATCTCTTTAGCCCGGCCCTGGCTGCGCAGGATTTTGAAACATTGTTGTGGGAATCGTCAACCAAGCACGCCCAGCCGTTGGTAGAGCCGTTACATGTAACGGCTCTACCAACGGCCATCAGCCCCCTCTAAACCAACAACGGCTTAAAGCTCAAGGTCAAAATCGAGATAGATAAACACATCCTGGGGAGCATTCTCATCAATGTCCACCAGGGGAACACCCAGGTCTAAGCGCAAATCTAGTCCCTGAATGGGGCGATAGGTAAAGCCCACCCCCGTACCCAGGAGAAAGCGATCGTCATTGACGGTGGTGCCAGATTTGGTATTCCACACAGCGGCCATGTCTAAAAACGGGCTGAGCACCATAATGGGCGCACCAGACTCATCGCGCTGAACGGTAATGCGGTCTTCAACCGATAGCCGTATGCCGTTGTCCCCAAACCGGGCATTTTGGCTGTAGCCCCGCACTGACTGCCGACCGCCGGTGACAAACTGCTCTGACCCTAGCAGGGTGTCGGTGGCCAGCTGCACATCCCCCTGCACAATCAGTAGATGATCTGGGTTGAGGATTTGAGCCCGCTGCACCTGACCCAGCCAGCTGACAAACTGGCTGTCTGGCAAGGGGGAGGAAAGATTGGTGGCGTCTAACCAGTCCACCCCCAGACTAACTTGCGATCGCAACGCCCAGGCCCCCTGTACATCTCGCCGCAGATAGCCTTGGCCACATTTGATCACACTGGCGCTGTTACTGGTAAAGTCCTGGCCCAGCAGTCGGGTTTCTCCGTCTCGGTGACGGAACCCCAAAGATAGGGCAAACTCTTCTCTCGGGGTGCGCACCAGGGGCTGACGATAGGTCAGCTCATAGACCTGGGCGTCCCCTTCAATGTCAAAATCAGCCAAATCCCGAGGAGAAATAATATCAAACTCACTGGGTAAAAATCGCGCTGAGATGGTGCCATTCATGGCATTGATGGGGGCGCTGTAGCTCAGCTCATAAAGATGGGACCCCCCGGTGGTGGCGCGATAGGCCGCCGCCCGGATCTGATCCCCAATTCCAAACGGATTGCGGTAGGTAGCATTAGCCCCCATCCGGACTACCCCAACACTCACCGGTGAGTCAGTATCCAGGGTGAGGTGAGCTTCAAACGGATCGGCCTCAGCGATGCGCACCACCAAGATGCTCTGGCCCAGACCGGTTCCGGCCCGCAGACTGGCTTCAATAATGTCACTCAGCGGATCGGCCCATAGCAGACGCAGCAGATCTTCTAGATCAAACT
>CALBPH010000551.1 GCA_937899365.1 uncultured Leptolyngbya sp. | reverse complement strand
CTTACGGCTATCCGAGACAAGCAGCTGGCCGACACCCACAGCCTGATCGCCCTCAGCCATCCCTACGGAACAGCCGATCAGCTCCAGAAAAACATTATGGATGAGCGGGCCCACGGGGTGTTTAATGGCAAGGTTTATGTGCCGCAAAAGGCCCAGCTGACCAATGCATCTCAGCTTAATCGCAATTTGCTACTGTCGGCCAAATCTCGTGTAGACACCAAGCCTGAGCTAGATATCGTGGCGGACGATGTAAAGTGCGCCCACGGAGCGACCATCAGTCAGCTGGCACCGGACGAACTTTTTTATCTGCAAAGTCGGGGGATTGATCGCGATCAGGCCCAGCGGCTGCTAATTTACGCCTTTGCTATGGAAATTATTGAGCCTATTCCCGTGGCTCCCCTGCGAGAGCGTATGACCCAGTACATTCAGCAATGGACAGTGTAGGCAATGACTTTGACAACGGCTAAACCTCTGGCCCATGACGTTCGGGCAGATTTCCCGATTTTGGACCAGATGGTCAACGGCAAGCCGCTGGTGTACTTTGACAACGCAGCTACCTCGCAAAAGCCCCAGGTTGTTTTGGATGCTCTGTTGGATTATTACACCCAGGACAATGCCAATGTCCATCGCGGTGTACATACCCTTAGCGCTCGGGCAACGGCGGCATATGAAGCCACCCGCGACAAGCTGGCCACCTTTATCAATGCGGCCAGCCGAGATGAGATTGTCTTTACCCGCAATGCTAGTGAAGCCATTAATTTGGTGGCCTATGCCTGGGGGCTGAGCAACCTTAAGGCGGGTGACGAAGTTATTTTGTCGGTGATGGAGCACCACAGTAACCTGGTGCCCTGGCAGCTGGTGGCCCAGCGGACCGGTGCCGTGTTGAAACACGTACAGCTGACCGATACCCAGGAGTTTGATTTAGAGCAGTTTAAGGAGTTGGTTTGCGATCGCACCCGTCTGGTCGCCATCAACCACGTATCTAACACCCTAGGCTGCATAAACCCCGTCGAAGACATTATCAGTATCGCCCAGGCCCAAGGTGCCAAGGTGCTACTGGACGCCTGCCAAAGCATTCCCCACATGCCCGTAGATGTCCAGGCCCTGGGATGCGACTGGCTGGTCGCCTCAGGCCACAAAATGTGCGGTCCCACCGGAGCCGGTTTTCTCTACGGCAAACTGGATATCCTTGAAGCCATGCCCCCTTTCCTAGGCGGTGGCGAAATGATCCAGGACGTTTACCTAGACCACTCCACCTACGCCGAGCTACCCCACAAGTTTGAAGCGGGTACCCCCGCCATTGCCGAAGTCATCATGCTCGGTGCCGCCGTTGATTACTTAACCAACATCGGCATGGAGCGCATCGCCCAGTATGAGCACGAGCTTACCCGCTATCTGTACGATCGCCTGGCCCAGCTGCCCCAGCTCAAGCTGTATGGCCCAAAGCCCAAGGCAGACGGCAGTGGTAGAGCAGCGATTGCCACCTTTACCGTGGCCAATCTCCACGCGCAGGATCTATCCACATTTTTAGACCAGACCGGTATTGCCATCCGTTCAGGCCACCACTGCACCCAGCCCCTGCATCGCTTCCTGGGTACAGACTCCACCGCGCGAGCTAGCCTATATTTTTACAACACCTACGAAGAAATCGACAGCTTTGTCGCCGCCCTCAAAGATACTATTGAGTTCTTTGGCAATATCTTTGACTAGGGCTGACCGGGCTTTGCCCGTGTTGACTCTTAAGGACAAGGCAGCGGCAGTGTACAAAATCTTGCCCCACCCAGTTAAGATGCGGCTGTTCTGAGGAATCCTTATGGAATAAGTTCGATGTAGTTTGATCAACCCTAGATCACATTTAACTGAATCGGATCAGTACATTCCTATTCAGTCAGGATGTCCCTTGCATCTGAGCAATCTAGCCAACCCTTAGTAACGTCTGTTTTTTTAGACAGTCAGTCATCCCATAACGCCCTGTCCCAAGCACTCTTGGATCTCAGCCGGTGTGAGTCGATCTACGACGGGGATGTGGAAACGGCAACCGCGGCTATTAGTTACTCAGTTGTCAAAAATTTGGGTACGACCAGCTGTCAGGTTTGGCTATATACAGACGACCGTAACCGGTTTAGCCCCGTTGCCTACTATGGCACCCGCGCCACTGACGAACCCGGTCAAGACCTGTTAGTAGCTGACCACGCTGACTATTTTCACAGCCTGACCCAGCATGATTGGCTTGTGTTCATCTCCGGTTCACACGCCTCAGCTACGGATAAATCTACCAGTAAGGAGACTCTGCCCCCCTATCTATCGGATAAAGCCCAAACCATCACCGCCCTGGTTGAAATTCCGATTTACCATCAAAAACAACTTGTTGGCATTTTATGCTGTACTCAGCAATGTTCCCCCAGGGTTTGGCAAGCGGCAGAAAAGTCTTTTGTGGTCACAGCCGCCTGTCTGATTGCCTTGGCCATTAGCCATAAAAGTCACCAACACCAGACCCGAACCCTAGATAAACACAAACGTCAGCTCACATTGGAAATGATTGAGCGGCGACAGGCAGAACAAGCCTGGCAAGAAAGCCAACTCTTTATCCAAGGCATCTTAGACGCCAGCACCAACATTCTCTACGTCAATGATTTTGCCAGTGGGACAAATTATTACGTCAATGGCTACATGGAAAATATACTGGGTTACTCTCCTGAAGAAATCCGACAAATTGGCGTCCAATTTTTAGAAGAAATTGCCCACAGGGACAATATAAAAACGATTCATCAAGCCCGACAAAAACTTGCCCAATCTAAAAGTGGCGATATTATAGAGAGCGAATATCGCCTACGAAACAAACAAGGTAACTGGCGCTGGATGCTCTGCCGAGAAACTATCTTTAAGTGGAATCAAGATGGCACCCCCCTACAGCTTTTAGGGACGGCGACCGATATTACCGTACATAAGAAAAACGAAGAGGCACTGCAGCAGCAAAACCAAAAGCTGACGGCCCTAGCTCGGGTAGATGCCCTCACCCAAATTGCCAATCGTCGAGCCTTTGATGAGTTTCTCGACAACGCCTGGACGGCTCGTAACCACACTCCCTTGACCCTCATTCTCTGTGATATTGATTACTTTAAGCTCTACAACGATACCTACGGACACCAGACCGGCGATGAGTGTTTACGGCTCGTAGCCCAGGCACTCAAAAAAGCCGTTAAGCGTCAGCCTGACTTAGTGGCTCGCTATGGTGGCGAAGAGTTTGCGGTGGTTTTGCCTAATACGGCCCTGGCAGGGGCAAAACACGTGGCCCGGGCGATCCAAACCACCGTGCAGGCGTTAGAAATTGAACATCACCTTTCGACAGTGGGC
>CALBPH010000550.1 GCA_937899365.1 uncultured Leptolyngbya sp. | reverse complement strand
GGGTGGTCATCATCTAAGGCGTCAGCATTTAGCCCGGGATAGTGACCAATAAACGTGGACGCGTTAACGTGGGCCCCTGCAATCAAAAAATCGATATGCTCACTATCTGGAGCGAACGATGTATTCATTGGATCGGTATCGAGATGTCCGCCGACCACATGGTTTTGAGTCAGTGAAGAGCCCGCCAGACTGGCATTATTGGTTTCTAGAATGATGAGTTTTTTAGCTCCGTAGTCTGCCTGGGGCTGGGGGCGTACAGCATTGACAGGATTGAGCTTTAGAGATTCAGGTTTTTCCATTGGATTTGGTTGCAAGCGCTGCAAACCTCTGGACGGCAGGGTATGACCGAATGGTAGATCCGCTGATGTAGGATCTCTATCTTCGAATCTTAGCTAGCCAATTTAAGTGATCACACCCATATTCACAGAACTTATATCAGGGCAATATTCTGATGGCCATGGGGTTGCATCGGTGCCGATGGCCTGGTAGCTCGACTGTCTGTTCGGACTATTCCGCCAAACTCTCCGCCCTTAGACAAAACTTATCTAACAAAAGCCGATAGGCCGCAGTGATGTAATAACTGAGCCAGCTAGTAATGCCTAGAAGTTTAGCGCCATCTTCAATCAATGACGTCCACTCCCCGAGTGGCAATAGCCAAGGTCCAAGAACCGCATCTACTATGACAGAAATAGCCAGAAATCCGACCGCTATCAGCATAAATTCATATCGGTTTCGCAGAATGATTCGGCGAAACCAGGCGAGGTATGCCATGACTGCAATTACGATTAGCATTAAGACCATGTTCTGCGAGATGCCTATATATTTAGGAGCTAGCTCCTCATGGAATAGGAAAAAATCGTCAATCAATAAATAGGTAGACAGCCAGCCAGAAGCCAGAAGAAAGTGAATAACTTTATAGTTTTTAGTCTGTCTCAAAGCACCGGCGACAAAAAAACAGATTGCTGCTGTGGCACACCACATAAAAGCACCAACATTCGAAAGTAATCCTGCGAATGGGTGAATATCGGCAATCGCAAAGACATCTCCAATAAATAGATAAACAGGTAGCTGAAGCATGATTTTGGCCAGCCCGACTGCCAAAATCAGCAAGATTGAAGGGATAAATGCAAATAATTGCCAGTGCTCTTTGAATATCATAATTAGCACTCTCCATTGAGAATGTTTAAAGAATGCCTACAGCTAACTGTCATGCTCTTCTTAACTGTCATGCACCGTCTTTCACGTTTGGCTGCAAGCGGCCGTCAAACATGGAGACGATGTGTGAGACAAATTTTCTGTAGCGTCCGGTCTTCCAGACAGATTGAAATCAGCTGTTTGGCGGCATCGGTTTTAGTTTAAATTAAGGTTAAGTAAATCTTGTTGACGACATGTTAAAAACTGCGGTTTTTAACTAGCGACTTTGGTCAGCTTAAGCACTGATATACCTTATATCTAGAGCATTTAGGGATTAGTGATTTAGTTAAAGAAAGACCTAAAGCATTGCACGTCAGCCTCTTAACCTTTTTCTTAAGAGAAGGTTAACGCAGGCTATATTGGTGGCACACTCCCGACTAGACCTCTTGTAAAAGTGGTCAGGTGCTAAATTCAAATGATGTTGGACACTCTTTGAAGTATCGTGTCGCTTCGACTACATAGAAATCAGACACCGTCTCTTCAATAGTCTCTACCCCATGAACATTGGCCAATTCCATCAAGGTAGACAGCTCGGCAGCCGTTTCTTTGAGCACCGCACGACTCATTTGCGGTTCAACACCATTGAGTTTCTCGTACACTGCATTCCGGGTAACGTTCATCTCGGCGGCCTTTTTGCAGTAGGCCGCATTCATCGACGGATGAATGCCACACACCACTCAACTCCACAGGTTCACTAAGGTCGAGAAGAGCAGGTCTCGCTACGGTAAAAGGAGTGATATGTTAGATCAACAGATGTCTCCTGGTTCAGCATCAGGAGACATCACGTCGTAGGTAAAATAGCGATCTGGCACACCGTTGTAGATAATGTAGTCATCAAAAGTGTGGATGCCGGGCTGACCGTCAATTGTTGAGATTGCATTCCCCATGGACTTAAGCTGTTCCACCGTCATCTGTAGAGGCCGCTCGTAAGGTTGGTAGTTGCTGCGGATCAGGTAGTCCAGTTTAGGATAAATAGACATTTCGATATGACACCCTAAGATATGGCTGATGGGATGAGTGTCGCAGAATGCAATCATGCGCTCAATGCTATCTGAGAAAGCTGCCCAATCCTGGATGTAAAGGCGACCCGGATAGACTAAATCTCCAGTAAATAATAGATGAGTGTAGGGATCGTAAATAGAAACTTCGGCCTCTTCATGGCCAGGTGTGGCCAATATCTGAAGCGGTCGTCCCCCCAGATCAAACATCACTTGATCCTGGGGCCAATTTTGAAAACCATAGAATGTTTGGGTAGCTTCTAGGGTTTTATCCACCATCACTGTGTTGGGGCGGTCTAAAAACTGTGGATCAGCCTCAAAGTGATCTCGATGCAGGTGAGTATGGGCAACAATTAGTTGGTAATTTTTGTGGGGGTATTTTGTTAACCATTGGTCGATGAGAGTATCTACCGTTTGCCGCAGAGGGAAAAAGTCTGATGAGCGTGTCGCTCCAGTATCGAGCAAAATAGCGCGATCGTTGCCAAATAGTAAAAACATGAACGGGGCTTCGGGATGCACTGCCATGTTCTGTCGCAGGATGATTGTGTGCTCGTTATACGGGTGAACTTGAATATCTGGATCGGTGTTGTGCTTGGCTGATATCGATCCATGAATCCATCTGACATTCAGGCTGCCAGGGGCGGCATGGGGTAGGTCAAAATTAATTGAGTTAACGGTTGTCGGTGCCATGGTGATTTATTCCTTATTTCTTAGCGCAGCAAGATAATCTCAGTACGGTAAACCATTTAGAAGAGTGCAGTTATTAAACTATGCGATCGCAACTATATAATCTGTCAGCTAGCAACCTCCCGCACACGAATGACAACTTGGTAATGCTCTGTGCTGTAGAGGGTTGTCGGCAGTAAAATGCAGGCCATAACATAGCTTTTCTCGGCAACTAAGCTCAAGACCTATGCCAGTGTTTCAGGGCGTATTATCTTCGCTATGGGAGCTGAGCTTTGAAGCAGTTCACCAGTCTGCCAGTGAACGACGCACATTGAACAGTGTATCTAGACGCTGGAGCTGATTAATTCAAAATTGTCTAAAAAGTGGTGTTTTCCAGGGCACAACGTAGTCGGTTTTTAGTAACAACAAAAATAAAAAAAATAGTAAGCGTCCGTCATATTAGTCTTTTAAGCAGCAGGCAATAGTCTGTCGGCAGAT
>CALBPH010000549.1 GCA_937899365.1 uncultured Leptolyngbya sp. | reverse complement strand
AGGATAGTTGCTTGTGTCCTGGTGGTCTTCTTCCTTGGGTACGGGGAATCGGGTCAGCTCAATATTATTTTTGATCCGGGTCGCATCAATCCGCTGATTGTTGCCAAACCGTTCCTCGACAAATAGCTTGCCACGGTCTACGTGATGGGGCGTCAGGGAGGCATCGGTGGCACCGGGGGGGAGCTTTACCATGTCCCCTTTACCGGTGGAGTAACGATGTTCGAGATCGCGATCTTCACGGCACACACCTTTGACATAGCCAATGTCGTGGCAGACCAGCGAAATAATAAAATGGAGCCAGTCTTCAGCGCTCACGCCACCTTCGCGGGTATGCTTGCCCCGCAAAATTTCTTGGCCCACCAGGGTGACTATAATCGTGTGCTCGACGTAGTGGGACAGGGCGTCACTGTAAGCAATAATTTCCAGGGCCCTGCTCCCAGCCCAGGCAATAATTTCTTCGTATTCGTGGTGCAGCCCACCGTAGGTGCGTCGATAGCCAAGACGCAATTTTTCAACAAAATCAGCGATCAGAATCTCGGTGACATTGAACATAGTAAGAGCTGCTTTGATGGGAGGGAATAAGTGCACGGCGTTTAAGCTGAGCTAACGCTAGCACACCGTAGGGCTACGCTTATATAGCTAAAGGTCCTGTAACGGTATGTCGCGTAGCCCAGGTTGCGTATGGTTTTCTGGACAGACGTAAACACTAGATTCTGACAGCCGTTCTCAACCACATTTATTAAAACTCTGAATTTTTTCCGATGAAAGCCCCACAGTTCTAAATGTGGCCAGGGCTTAACCCATGGCAAAGGCAACCTTGAGACCGCAACGGACAAACGTCTGACGATCTACATGACCGCCCAGGGAATGCGATCCTTAAATCTCCTCGGGATATGTATCGAGACACATGAAAAAGAGGACATTTACTTATTTAAGTTGCCTAGCCTAAAAGCTTGCCTGGCGTGCCTATCTGAGATAGATACCTGATTCGGGGAATGTACGGCAGATGGTTGTGATATCTGTAACATCCTTGATTTCAGATTGTCAGATAAAACTGTCACTGCCTGTGATCACAGTCATACGGAGATAGGTCATAATAACGACAGATTTACATTTTCTTAAGATTTCCCATTCTGGGGTTGTCTTGTAGTAGTTGTTTTGGTGATTGCTAGGCTGTGACGTATCGAAACTTTCAAGACGACTCTCAGGTTCAAGACTCTACCAACGGTCATCATGCCTATGACACGTCGAGCGCTAACGGCACCTCGTTGCCCTCCAAGGGTCCCTTACCCTCCAAACGCTCTGGTCTGTCGGGAATTAGGGGCATTGGTCTAGGTCTGCTGCTGGGTGTGGGAGTTTCCCTGGTGGCGGGGCGACTGCTGCCTGGGCCAGCAGCTGAACCGGCTGAGCCTGCCGTCGCCACTGAAACCGCTGCCACCAGCGGCACCGTTCAACAGATTCAAACCGCCACTATTCAGCAATCGCTAAAGGCGACAGGAACAGTACAGGCGTTTGATTTACTCCAGGTGTCTCCCCAGGTGAGCGGATTACAAATTCGTCAGGTGCTGGTGCGCGAGGGAGATCAGGTCAGTGCCGGACAGGTATTAGCGGTGCTGGATGACTCAGTTTTGCTGACACAGCTGACCCAGGCCGAAGCTAACTATGCCCAGGCCGAAGCCCAGGTATTGCAGGAGCAGGCCTCCGAAGCCCAGGCGGCGGCGACGGCGGCGGAAGCCGAGGAAAATTTTGATCGATATCAGACGCTCTATGACCAGGGGGGCATTAGCTCGGAGCAGCTCAACAGCCGGCGGACTGAAGCGATTACGGCTCGTGAAGCGGTGGGTGTCGCCAGGGCACAGATCCAGAGCGCCGAGGCGGCGGTCAACAGCCGAGCCGCTGAGATCAGTCGGCTGGAAACCCAGTTGGCACAAACGGTGGTAACAGCTCCTGCCAATGGTCAGATTGCTGAACGTCAGGCCACGGTTGGGGATACATCAGCGACGGGAACGGCTCTAGTTACGATGATTCAAGACGGGTTATTAGAGCTGGTGATTGATTTGCCCCAGAGTCAGCTGGCGGCGGTGCAGGTGGGTACCCCCGTGACGGTGACCTCATCGACCAATGCCCGCATTCAGGCATCGGGGTCCGTGCGGTCCATTGACCCCCAAGTCAATCAGCAGACACGACAGGCGGCGGTTAATGTCAGTCTGCCGGCCAATCGCGAATTGCGCACGGGGATGTTTTTGCAGGCTGAATTTATGACCGGTGAACGCACGGGTATGGTGTTGCCCGCCACCGCCATTCTGCCCCAGTCGGACGATAGCTTTAGGGTGTTTACGGTCAATGAGGCCGGGCAGGCGGAGCTGGCTACCGTTAGCATTGGCGGTCGCTTACCCGCCACCCCTAACCAGCCTGAACGGTTAGAGATTTTATCAGGACTAGACCAGGGGACCCAGGTGATTGTGGAAGGGGCTAGCTACCTGCAGCCCGGTGACCCGGTATCGGCGGTGCCCTCCCCCTTTCTAGATAGCTCAATTTCAGCTCAGCCTACCCAGACCCCAGCAGAATAATCGGAGACACCCCATGAATTGGAATATTTCTGAGTGGTCTATACGCCGCCCTGTGCCTACACTTGTGCTGTTTTTGGTGCTCACCCTGTCGGGCTGGCTGTCGTTTAAGCAGCTGGGTATTGATGCCAACCCTAACATCGACATTCCAGCGGTGATTGTCACGGTGAATCAGCTGGGTGCGGGTCCAGAGGAAATGGAAACCCAGATCACCAAAAAGGTAGAAGATGCGGTATCTGGCCTTGGCAACATTGATAATGTCAGGTCGACGGTAACTGACGGTAACTCCACAACGGTGATTAGTTTTGACCTGGGGGTGGATACGGAACAGGCCACGAATGATGTGCGGGATGCGGTGACTCGGGTGCGCGACGATCTGCCCCAGGATGCCCAAGAGCCTCAGGAACGACGGTTAAAGTATGAAGGGGGGCCGTATATGACCTATACGGTCAGTTCGACTAGTCGCTCGGTGGAAAATCTGAGCGATCTGGTGGACCGGACCATTGCCACTGAACTGCTGTCGGTGAAGGGGGTGGCCCAGGTACAGCGATTTGGCGGTGTGGATCGTGAGATTATTATTGACCTGGACCCTAATGAGCTGGATGCCCTGGGCATTACGGCAACCCAGGTTAACGATCAGGTACGCAATTCTAATATCAACCTGCCCGGTGGACGCAGCGACATTTTGGGCCAAGAGCAGGGGATTCGTACCCTGGGTAGCGCCCCCACAGTGGAGATGTTGCAAAGTCTAGGGATTGCCCTGCCCGATGGCAATACGGTGCCGCTCAAAACCCTGGGAACGGTCCGGGATGACTTTGGTGAGACGCGCCAGTCGGCCTATTTGGACAATCAGCCGGTGGTGTCGTTTTCGGTATTTCGCAGTAATGGCAGCTTGTTAGTCAGTGTGGAGGATGGGGTCACGGATGCGATCGCAACCCTCACCGACACCCTAGACGATGTCCAGTTTGACCTGATCTACACCCGCGCCACCGATGTGCGCAACTCCTACAAGGCCTCCATTGATGCCCTGATCATCGGTTCGCTATTGGCCGTGGTGGTGGTCAGCGTGTTCTTGCGCAACTGGCGCACCACCCTGATTACCGCCACCGCACTGCCGTTGTCGATTATCCCCACCTTTTTGGTGTTGCAATACCTGGGCTATACCCTCAACAGCATGACCCTGCTGGCCCTCACCCTGGCGGTTGGCAACCTGGTGGATGACGCCATCGTAGAAATCGAAAACGTGGAACGCCACATCGCCATGGGTAAGCACCCCGGCCGGGCCGCCATGGACTCCACCGCCGAAGTGGGTCTAGCAGTGGTCACCACCACCGCCACCATTGTGGCCGTGTTTCTACCTGTCGCTTTTATGGGGGGTGTGCCCGGTCAGTTTTTCCAGCCCTTTGGCGTGACGGTGGCCGTCTCCACCATGTTCTCCACCCTGGTGGCGCGACTGATGACACCGATGATGGCAGCCTATTTGCTCAAGCCCAAACCCCTCGATGCGGCCGCATCCGGTAAACCCGACGGCTATCGCGCTCGCGCTATCTATGTCCCTACAGGGCTGC
>CALBPH010000548.1 GCA_937899365.1 uncultured Leptolyngbya sp. | reverse complement strand
GCGCAATTGTCAACGTCTCCGCAGTCGCCGCTCGTCTAGGAGCACCCGGTGAATATGTAGACTATGCCGCATCTAAGGCCGCGATTGATGCCATGACCATTGGTCTAGCCAAAGAAGTCGCCGCAGAGGGCATTCGGGTAAATGCTGTGCGTCCAGGCTTTATCTACACCGATATCCATGCCGACGGCGGTGAACCCAACCGAGTGGATCGGGTTAAAGCGATTCTGCCGATAAAACGAGGTGGTCAACCCATGGAAGTCGCCCAGGCAATCCTATGGTTGCTCTCCAGCGAAGCGTCCTACACCACCGGCACATTTATTGAAGTCGCTGGGGGAAGATAGGTAATTGCCTTACCGCTTAACAGTAGCCAACAGATAACGTTGGCCATTCTGTTCAATCACAACACCCTTGTTGTCAATATCCCTATGCTCAATGAGAGATGATGGGAAAGGAAGAAACTCACCATCCTCGGTCAATACCCCCATCACCTTTCCAGACTCAGGCTTGCGTGGAGTTGATTTGACGGAGTTAGTACCCACGCCTTTAGACATCAGTAGCAATAGTGTGAGAGGTAGAAAAACAAGTACAGCAGGTGACATCGGCTTTTCCTCACGAAGATAGATGTATTAGGACATTTGCTACAACTGACTTTACCCTAGCCACAGAGCGTGTTTAGATGCGTTCTGTGTGTCTATGGTTCTACTATATTTTTCAGCAAGAAAAATTGGAATGATCAAATGCATCAACTTACTGATTGAAAAGAGCGATATCACTTTGTAGTTTTCTGCAAAGTGACATAGACACTATCTACATAAGGCCATATGCAATCCTCACGAAAGCCTCTCCACGCCTTCACTCTAGGAATTATTTTGCTGATTGGCAGCATCACGCTGATCAATTTTTTAATCAATATCAAAGCGATGTTTTTGCTCCGATCGGCATTTGTTGTCAATACTGACTGGGCCTCTGATTTTCAGCGCATTACCCGGTGGATGCTAGCAAAAGTTCTATCACCAGATGATTGGAACAACCCTAACTTTACAGATATCGATTTTTTTAAGCTCACGTCTCTTTACGTTACTCAGAATAATAAGCTTGTATTGTGGCTTTCTCTGGCTGAGATTATGGCAGTCAATGCACTGCGCAGCTTACGGCAAATGGCTACGTTACGTCAGGCAGTCAGTATTATCTTTGGGACAGTTATGGTTGCTACCTTTTTGGTTTCCCGTTTGAGTGAGTCTTTTGGCGGTTTTTAGACTGGGCTAGCTCTCTTATCCATCAGTTTGCAAGCTGGGCGACCATTTCAGCCCGCGATGCAACCTTTAGCTTTCGAAACATACGCTTCAGCGCCTGTTTTACTGAATTTTCCGTAATCCATAGCTCTGTGCCAATTTCTTTGTTGGTCATGCCCTGGGCAACCAAATCAGCAATTTGGGCTTCCCGTGGGGTAAGGCAATCACAATTAAACTCAAGGATAGCTGGTTTGGTTCGTAGTACAGCTATCCTCGTGGAAACATGGAGACATAGGGCATTTAAATCCGCCAGATTTTCAGCCGTAAAGTTAGCATCATGGCGATGCCGGGTAACCGCAATCCCTCCTACTAGATGACCCTGGCTCACAACAGGCCCCACCATGACATGACCGTGATCAGCGCGGGGGCAAATGGTTTGCCATACGCCAGGGGGCAAAATCACCTCATCATGAACCGCAGCATGATGTTGAACCAGATAGCGTAGGACCGGATTATGATCCAATGAAAGCGCTTTTTTAGCATCGATGGTGTGCCGTCATCAATGGTTGGCAGCTGGTCTAAAAAGTATAGGCTCCATCGCTTAGCAGCAAAATACTGACCGACGTCTGCCATAAATTGCTGGCGTAGGTCGGCCTCAGTCTGGGCCTGGGCAATCGCTTGAAACAATCGCTGTAGGGGGGCTTTGATGAGAGTTTCCATCGAATTTTTCGCTTGCCATTATATAAAAGGGCGTTGCTGTTCCTCGGGATGATTTTATCTGCAAGATACTGTCAAATAGCATGTCTAGCTGATCGGTTCATCCTTTAAATCAGCAATGGCTATAAAAGTGTACCCGATCGAGGTCTAGGCGACAGAAAAGTGAGGGATTTATCGTAGCACTGACGAGCGTACTAAAAACCTATGCATTAATCG
>CALBPH010000547.1 GCA_937899365.1 uncultured Leptolyngbya sp. | reverse complement strand
AGTTCGCATATAAATTGGCTCGAAAACAGCGTTTGTCAATTTCCATCTCCAACGCCTGCGTGAGCAGATCGCTCATCTACTAAGCCTATGGCAGACAGTGCATGTAGTTCTCCACATCCCAGTCACTGGTGGTGGCCAAGAATCGAATCCACTCGTCTCGCTTATACTCATCAAAGAGACGATACATTTCACCGGGCAATGCCGACTGAATCACGTCATCATCGGCCAATCGCTCTAGTGCTTCCCCCAAAGACATGGGTAACTTCTTCACCTGCTTTCCCTCTTCCATCGCTTCATAAATATTGCGCTGCTCGGGTTCACCGGGGTCAAGGTTGTTGCTAATACCATCGTCAAAGGCCTGCAACATCGCCCCCGCCATCAGATATGGGTTTACCATGGAATCTACGGCGCGATATTCAAACCGACCGGGGGCAGAGACCCTGAGACCACAGGTACGGTTTTGGTAGCCCCAGTCTGAGTAAACCGGTGCCCAAAAACCCGCATCCCACAGACGACGGTAGGAATTTACGGTAGAACAACCAATGGCGGTGAGCGCGCCTAAATGGGCGATCACGCCGCCAATACAGTTCAGACCAATGGGTCCCGGAACCCGAGGAGAGCCCCCTTTGACTGGCATAAAGGTATTCTCTCCGCCCTGGTTATAGGTATAGTTACCTTCCATGCCGGGCAAAGTTTCCAGATCAAAGGTTTTAAGCGTTTCCTCACCATCCCGCCATAGCGAGAGATTGTGGTGACAGCCCGATGCCGACACCCCCAAAAAAGGCTTCGACATAAAGCAGGCGATCAGGTTAAACTCTCGGGCCACCTGGGCACAAATTTGCCGGTAGGTGGTTAAGCGATCGCAAGTCCGCAACGCATCGTCAAACATAAAGTTTAACTCCAGCTGCCCCGGCGCATCCTCATGATCGCCCTGGATCATATCTAGACCCATGGCACGGCTGTATTCAATCACCCGCAAAAAGACCGGTCGCAGCTCTTCAAACTGATCGATGTGATAACAGTTTGGTTTGGTCACCCCACCGTTGGGCTTACCATCGGGACCCTTTTTTAGCCACATCATCTCGGGCTCGCAGCCGTGGCGGAGCTGTAACCCATGCTTTATCCGAAACTGATCATGAATGCGCTTGAGATTGCCACGACAGTCGCTGGTGAGAAAAGCACCCGGATTTTCCACCTCTTCACGATTGCGAAAACAAAAACAGTAAACCCTGGCCACCCGCTTATCCCAGGGCAGTTGGCAAAAGGTATCGGGGTCAGGAATCGCCACCAGCTCTGCCGATTCGGGGCCATAGCCCAAATAGTTTTGAGTCCGGTCAATGGCGAGATTTACCGTCGCCCCATACACCAACTGAATTCCCTTTTCCGCCATGGTCTCCCAATGGTCAGACGGTGCCCCCTTACCGGTGATTTTGCCAGTAATGGAAATAAACTGATAGTAGATATATTGAATACCCAGCTGATCAATTTTGGCGCGCACCTGCTGCACCAACTCCGCTCGGCCATCGGACTTAACATAGGCTTCCAAATCCGTTGAAGTCACCTCTGTTGAAGGGGTTACTTGGGTGAGAACTCCGGTCACTATGGGAATCTCCAGCTATGGGGCAATTGTTATAGTAAAAACCAACTTGTCATAATAAGTTTGTGTCGAGCGTTACTAAAGTGGGTTCAAGTTAAAGCTGCAAGTTAAACCTGATGGAAAGATTAGCAATGCCCAACTAAATGCCAATAAATCTAAAAAGGAAACGGCTTCCAAGGGATCCATTTAGCCCATAGCTGGGCTAGGGTCCCCTCTGCAATTAACGCTGAGAGGGCACTATCTAGTTTTTCTGACAGTTCAGGTTTGTCTTTAGCTACACCAATGGAGAAGCGCGCCTGGGTCGGTAAGCTAAATGCCATGCGTAGATTTGGGTCTTCTGCTGCTGCTACTAAGAGAACCAACTCATCGTCAATCAGCGCGTCGATCTCTCCCGCCCGCAGCGCTGCTAGCATTTCGGGTAACACTTTATCACTGCCAGGATAGGGGACAGCAATCGCCCCTGGAAAGTCATTTACTAAGGCAATATTGGTGCTATCGGCTAATCCGCCCACCCGCTGCCCCGCCAAGTCTGCGGGAGACGATGCCGGACTGCTGGCCTGAACTAAAACAGACTCATCAAACAGTCCATAGGGTTGGGTAAAGGTTACCCACTGTTGTCGCTCGAGGGTATTGGCCTGATTAAACCACACCACATCATAATTACCGGTTGCCATGGACGTATAAAACTCAGCCATGGGCAGATTGTGCCAAACCGGTGTTAGCCCCAGCTGTTTACAAAGGGCACGGGCTAAGTCTGGTTCATAGCCAGCCCGTTGTCCATCTGCCGTCAGATAACTCATGGGACGGGCATCAAAATCACTCGCCACAATATTGAGATAACCCGGTTGGACCGTAAGTTCAGCCGTTAATAATTCTTGAGATTCCATAAAAGGTAACAAAACGCACATCCTGAATAAGTTTAAAACTTATTATGACAAGTAGAGGTTGTCCAGCCTGATTTGTCAACTGGATGTCTCCGTTTCAAGCCGCAGGGTGCTTTTATGGTTTATCAGCCAGTACGTCTTTCTCTGGAACAGATCAATCAGTTTCAAGAAGATGGTTTTTTAATCTTAGAAAATTTCTTACCGTCTGAGTTTGTCGGGCAGGTAGTAAGTCGTTTGAGCCCCCTGTTTCATGGTGAATTTGAAACAGGCATCTACCCAGATGAATGGTATTGGCGTCCGGGGTTAAGCCTGCCCGATGTGACGCGAGAGATGTGTAATGCCTGGAAATGCGATCGCACCATTGCCAGCCTAGTGCTCT
>CALBPH010000546.1 GCA_937899365.1 uncultured Leptolyngbya sp. | reverse complement strand
GTCAAGCAGCCAGCTACCTCTGCATTGCCGGGTTGCCAAGTCATTACTCGCCACTGCCATTGTTGCGATCGCATCACCCAAACCGAAGAACTTATTCCCAAACGGTCTGTCCCTCGTCGTTCGAGCTATAGCAGCCGTATCCATAATCTCGACCACACTGAGAGCCACTACCAGAGTAGTGGTTCAGGTGGCTCGGGCAGCTCGGGCAGCTCAAGCGACAACACCAGCGATGGCGGATTTGGTGGCGGCTCTAGCGATGGCGGTGGCGCCGGTGATAGCTGGTAAACGCTGGTAAGCAGACATTAGGCCTAAAGCCGTTTCTAGCCCTAGAACAAGAAATATCGCTGAGCCATGGGTAGCTCGTCTGCGGGCTCACAGGTGAGTAATTGACCATCTGCCCGCACTTCATAGGTTTCAGGATCCACCTCCATGGTGGGCTGGTAGTCGATGAGTTTCATGTCGGCCTTACTTAGGTTACGACAGCCACTGACCGCCACAGCCGGTGTCTGTAACCCGATCTGGCTAGCAATGCCCGCCTCGACAGCAGCGTTAGAGACAAAGGTGAGCGATGTACTGGCGATGGCACCCCCAAAGGCACCAAACATAGGCCGCATATGAATCGGTTGCGGTGTTGGGATACTGGCGTTCGCGTCACCCATCTGGGCCCATGCGATCGCACCGCCCTTAATAACCAGCTCGGGCTTAACACCAAAAACTGCGGGCTTCCACAGACAAATATCCGCCAGCTTGCCCGCTGCAAGGGACCCCACCTCATGGGCAATACCGTGGGTAATGGCCGGGTTGATGGTGTACTTAGCGACGTAGCGCTTAGCCCGGTGATTGTCATTGCGGTCAGAATCCTCAGCCAGGGCACCGCGCTGCACCTTCATCTTGTGGGCGGTCTGCCAGGTCCGAATCACCACTTCCCCCACCCGCCCCATGGCCTGGGAGTCAGAAGCAATCATACTAAAGGCCCCCAGGTCATGGAGGATATCCTCGGCGGCGATGGTCTCCCGGCGAATGCGAGATTCGGCAAAGGCCACATCTTCAGGAATGCTGGGGCTGAGATGATGGCACACCATCAGCATATCCAGGTGCTCGTCTAGCGTATTGCGAGTATAGGGCCGAGTTGGGTTAGTGGATGACGGCAGCACGTTGGCTTCGCCGCACACCTTAATAATGTCGGGAGCGTGGCCACCGCCTGCCCCTTCGGTGTGGTAAGTGTGAATGACGCGATTCTTAAACGCGGCAATTGTGTTTTCAACAAATCCGGCCTCATTGAGGGTGTCGGTGTGAATTGCGACTTGCACATCAAAGCTGTCGGCCACCCCCAGACAGGTATCGATGGTTCCCGGTGTGGTTCCCCAGTCTTCGTGCAGTTTTAGCCCCATGGCTCCGGCCTGTACCTGTTCTACTAATCCCTCAGGCTGGGCACTATTACCCTTCCCCATAAACCCCAGGTTCATGGGAAAAGCGTCCGCTGCTTGCAGCATGCGGTAAATATTCCAAGCGCCGGGAGTGCAGGTCGTGGCGTTGGTGCCCGTTGCTGGTCCCGTGCCACCCCCCAGCATCGTGGTCACACCGCTAGCAATGGCTGTCTCAATCTGCTGTGGACAAATAAAGTGAATGTGGGAGTCAATGCCCCCAGCAGTCACAATCATGCCCTCGCCCGCCACCGCTTCAGTTGCAGGGCCAATAATGATATCTACATTGTCTTGAATATAGGGGTTGCCCGCTTTCCCAATTTTGGCAATGTGACCATCCTTGATGCCAATGTCAGCCTTGATGATGCCCCACCAGTCTAAAATCAGGGCGTTGGTGCTCACCATGTCCACGGCACCGTCTGCTCGGGTAATGGGGGACTGCCCCATGCCATCGCGGATGACCTTGCCGCCGCCAAACTTGACCTCATCTCCGTAGGTGGTCAAGTCCTGCTCCACTTCAATGACCAATGCAGTATCCGCCAGCCGCACCCGGTCACCCACCGTAGGTCCATAGGTTTCAGCATAGGCGCGGCGATCCATGCGGTAGCTCATCGGAATCTCCTAGACGTAAGGGGGTAAACAGCAGGGCCACTGGTTAGCTTACGCTAGCTCCGGAATTTCAACGAGTATATGGCGAACATTTTTAAAGAATTGCTGCCCTACCCGGCCCAGTCGTCCCGACTCGGTAGCATCAAGACTTCACCTTCGCGATCTTTCCACTGCAGCCAGCCTTCTTCTGCGCTGGCACCCACCAGGGGTTCACAGCCATTGGCTGGGCGGGTGACGCGGACGCGAATCCAATCGTCTTTTACTTCTAGGGGTTCGATCAGACTGTTGGTGCTGACTAGGCTCAAAACATTGCGGCCCCGTTCGGGTTGCGATCGCAACACCTGAGTATCATTCTCGTCCCGCAGATAGAGAATCTCAGCATCAGCCAGCCGATCTTCCCAAGGATAAAACGATAGCTCTAGCCCCCGATCATCCAACTGATCACGATGAATCCAGGCACTACCGCCATCGGTGTATTGCATCTGCAACCAGCCATCTTCCCGAGCCTCTAGCACAGGAAATGCCAGCCGTGATGAATCCACACTCACCATCGTAAACCGAGCGTCACGGCCAATGGCAAATGCTTGCTGACCATTGGGAATTAGCCAACCCTGCCAAATCCAGCCCCAGTGTTCACCACCGGGCTGACTGTAAAGCGGCAGTTCCACCTCCGATAGCCAGCTTGCCTGTGCACCTGAGCGACGACGTGGAGATAGATAGCCCACACCCACCGGTAAATCCGAATCAGCAAGATCAACAATGCCCTCCAGGTAGGGGCTAATTGCAGCAGGCAGCCCTGTGGCGTTTGAACCATTGCAAGAGGATT
>CALBPH010000545.1 GCA_937899365.1 uncultured Leptolyngbya sp. | reverse complement strand
CGTGGTGCTTACCATGCATTAACGCTCTCCAACCAGCTGACGACTCAACTAAAAGTATTGAGCCGAAGAGCAAATTCAACGTTGTTTATGACCCTGTTAGCGGCTCTCAATGTGCTGTTACATCGTCATAGTGGCCAAGACGATATTATTGTTGGTACCCCGATTGCCGGTCGCCCTCGCCTCGAAACTGAAAAACTCATTGGATTATTTCTAAACTCTTTGGCATTGCGTACAGATCTGAGTAAAACACCCACCTTTGAGCAATTGCTGGCGCAGGTGCGAGAAACCACGTTAGATGCGTATGCCCACCAAGATGCGCCCTTTGAGAAATTGGTGGCTGATCTCAATCCAGAACGATCCCTGGCCCGACATCCCATTTTTGAGGTAATGCTCAACTTCGCCAATCTTCCTAAAACCACTCAAGACATGGCCGGGGTGAGTTTGAGTCCGATGGCAGTGGGACAGAGTGATGCTAAATTCACCCTGACGCTATACGTCAGTGAGCAGGATGACCAGCTTCATCTGGGCTTAGTGTATCAGCAGGCATTGTTTACAGCAGCGCGCATGGAGGAATTTTTGCATCAGTTCCAGCAACTGTTGGAGCAGATTGTGATTAATCCCTATCGTTCCATTGATGCATATTCATTGGTGAGTCCAACCGCCATATCGGCGTTGCCAGATCCAACCGCATTACTCTCAGCCAGCCACTACGAGTCAGTTCCTTCAATAGTATTTAACTGGAGAGAACGGTCTCCAGAACAATGTGCCATTAGTCAAGGAAATCGTCATTGGACCTATGGTGAGCTAGTACAGCGGGCCGAGACCATCGCAGCGTATTTGTTGAGTCAAGGGGTAAAATCGGGGGATGTTGTGGCCACCTCCGGCCTCCGCAGTTTTGGTCTGATTGCGAGTATCTTAGGTATCCTCAGGGCTGGAGCTGTGTTGCTACTCATTGATCCCCAGCTGCCCGAACAACGACGCCAGACGATGTTAACTGTGGCCCAAGCCACTCGATTACTGTGGGTAGGTGCTGAGACAGAGTGCTGGTCTGACAGCTTGACTGTTGATGGAGTGAATCCAGAGACAGCAAATCTGTCTGCACTCTCCGCAAACGTTAGTCTCTGTCAGGTAATATTGCCCACCCTGCAGCCTGACGATCCAGCCTATATTTTCTTTACTTCAGGAACAACAGGTACGCCGAAAGGAGTGCTAGGGTGCCACAAAGGCTTAGCCCATTTCCTTTGCTGGCAGCGACAGACTTTTGACATTGGTACAACAGATCGGATCGCTCAACTCACTGCTCTGTCTTTTGACGTAGTGTTGCGTGATATCTTCTTGCCCCTTACCAGTGGTGCCACCTTGTGTTTGCCGTCACCAGAGGCCGATCTTTCTGCTAGTCAGGTACTGCCCTGGTTAACTCAGCAACAGATTACGGTGCTACATACGGTGCCCACCCTGGCTAAAACCTGGCTAATGAATCGACTCGATGGACTGCAGTTACCGCAGCTACGATGGGTCTTTTTTGCTGGGGAGCCTCTATCTAGTCAGCTGGTCACCCAATGGCGAGAGGCCTTTTCAGCCGCTGGAGCATTGGTGAATCTATATGGACCCACCGAAACCACCCTGGCCAAGTGCTATTACCAGATTCCGAATGAGCCTGCGGCAGGCATCCAACCGATTGGCACTCCTTTGCCTGAGACCCAGGTGTTGATTGTCTCCCGTAGCAACCAGCTGTGTGGGGTGGGCGAAGTAGGAGAAATTGTGCTGCGCACTCCCTTCCGTACCCTGGGTTATATCAATATATCCGAACAGTCCCAACAACAGTTTCGGCCTAATCCCCATCGTGATGATGCAGACGATATTCTTTATTACACAGGTGACTTAGGCCGCTATGGCATCAATGGCACCATTGAGATTTTAGGCCGTGCCGATCGGCAGGTAAAAATTCGAGGTGTTCGCATTGAACTTGGGGAGGTTGAAACCAAACTCACTGAACAGGATACTGTACGTGAAGCTATCGTCACCGTTCATGAAGAGAATGGAACAAAGTACTTAATCGCCTATGTGGTCCCTCAGAAAGGGCAGACGATACCAGTCAAAGAGCTACGCCAATACCTGCGACAGCAGCTACCCGCAGCCATGGTGCCGTCAGCCTTTATTTTACTAGAGACACTTCCCCTCACCCCTAATGGCAAGGTCAATAAACAGGCACTGCCCACTCCTGATTTTAACCAGTGGCACCAAGATAGTGCCTATGTTGCTCCCCGTACTTCTATGGAAAAGCAACTCAGTCAGATTTGGGGCGACCTGCTCAACCTTGATGGCCCAGTGGGTGTTCATGACAACTTCTTTGATGTGGGAGGACATTCTCTATTGGCGACACAGATAGTCTCAAAAATTCAATCCAGTTTCGCAGTGCGGCTACCGCTTCAGGTTTTATTTGAGACACCGACCATAGCAGGCTTGGTCGACATCATTAAACAAGAGCAACAACTCACTACCAAACAGCAATCACCAACTGCGATCGCACCCATTTCTCGCCAAAAACGTCGAGTGAAGCGTACCTCACTCTAATTATACGAACACCCTTATCCACAATTCTTATCTATAAAATAGAGAATCCATCATGGTCAGCACTAATCTCTCCAATGATTTAGCAAATTCTAGCCAACCTGAGTCCAGTCTTTCAGAAGACGTTTTTGTCTTTCCACTCTCTTTTTCACAGCAGCGATTATGGTTGCTCGATCAGATCGAAGGAGAAAATGCTGCCTATAATATCCCAATGGCTATGCTGCTGACTGGAATACTCAACATTCCGGCCCTAGAGCAAGCGTTTGTCGAAATTGTTGCTCGTCACGAGTCCCTACGCACAAATTTCCAAGTGGTGGATGACGTGCCTATGCAGCTGATTGCAGAGGCCGTTGACTTTCAGATGAAAGTTGTGGATATGCCCGTGACCACAGGTTTGCCATCTTTGCCTGTGCCTGTGGAACAATTCATCACTAAGGAGACCCAACGCTCGTTTAACTTGATGCGAGATCCATTATTTAGGGTGAAACTGTTGCGGCTAGATGCCGAGCACCATGTGTTGATTATGACTATGCATCACATTATTGCTGATGGATGGTCCCTGGGTGTTCTTTCGCGAGAATTAACTGAACTTTATAATGCATTTAATGTTGGTAAACCTTCTCCGTTAGCTCCATTGCCGATTCAGTATGCTGATTTTGCCCATTGGCAACAGGATTTTTTAGCGGGAGATCAGTTAAACGCTCACCTTGAGTATTGGCAACAGAAACTGGCTGGAGTTCCATCCCTATTAGAGCTACCAACCGATCGGCTGCGGCCCTCTGTGCAAACATTACGGGGTGATACGGTAGAGTTTCAACTGTCTCCAGAGCTATCCCAAAACCTTAAGCAACTCGCTCAGCAGTCGCAATCAACATTATTTATGACGCTGCTGACGACATTTTCGATACTACTACACCGGTACAGTGGCTTTGATGACATTGTTGTGGGTTCACCAATTGCCAATCGTCAGCGTTCTGAGCTGGAACCCCTGATCGGCTGCTTTATCAATACGCTGGTCTTGCGAACACAGCTCACCAACAATCTTACCTTTAGCGACGTTTTAGCCCAGGTGCGTCAGACGGCGCTAGAGGCCTATGCCCATCAAGATTTACCCTTTGAAAAACTGGTAGAGGAACTCAAGCCGGAACGATCATTGAGCCACAGCCCTCTCTTCCAGGTGATGTTTGTTTTACACAATACTCCTAGCAGACATCAGGAACTCGATGGGTTAAGCCTGTCACCAATTAAGCGGGAAACATCGGTGGCCAAGTTCGATTGGAATTTATCGATGGCTGAGGTGGATGATGCCGCCTCTCCATATCTTGTGGGCAGGTGGGAATACAATAGTGATCTGTTTGATGTGGCTACAGTTAAACGCGCTGTTGGCCATTTCAAGACGTTGCTACAGGCAATTGTGGCGAATCCTGATGCTCAGGTAGCGACCCTGCCTTTACTGACTGATGTGGAACAGCATCAGTTGTTAATAGACTGGAATGACACTGAAACTACCTATCCTCAGGATAAATGTCTCCATCAGTTAATTGAAGCGCAAGCGGCACGCACCCCGGATGCAGTAGCTGTTGTGTTTAACGAAGACCAACTCACGTATTCTGACTTGAATGAACGTGCCAATCAATTAGCCGCCTATTTGCGCAGCTGTGGCGTCGGTCCAGAGGTGCTGGTCGGGCTTTATGTGGAGCGCTCGCTAGATATGGTAGTGGCGCTGCTAGGGATTCTTAAGGCGGGGGGGGCCTATGTGCCATTAGATCCCGGTTATCCATGCGATCGCATCAATGACATCCTCTTCGATGCTCAAGCCAAGATCGTAGTTACTCAGCAAACCTTACTGGCATCCTTACCCGCCACTAGTGCCCAGCTAGTTTGCCTAGATACGGATAGGCACACCATTACCCATACCGATCAGTCAACGCTTGATGTAGAGGTTGCTCCAGATAACTTAGCCTATGTCATCTACACCTCTGGTTCCACAGGAAAACCTAAGGGGGTGCAAATTTGCCATCGGTCCCTTGTCAACTTTCTGACATCTATGCAAGAGAGTCCTGGGTAAACCCCAGCAGATGTCATGTTAGCAGTCACGACGATCTG
>CALBPH010000544.1 GCA_937899365.1 uncultured Leptolyngbya sp. | reverse complement strand
TCTTTGGACCAATTTTTTAAGTGGTTTTCAAGGTTGAAAATGATGTCAAACTTCAGTATTATCGCGTAGCTATTCTAAGATTCTTCAGCCATATACCAAGTGTGTCCCTTAGCCCATCGATGCGATTGTTACCACATCATTTCTATTGACGGGCGCAAAGCGATACAGGTTAAAAAAGATCAGGGGCAATTTGAAAATTGGCCCTACATATTTTTGTGCATGGGGTTCACCACATCAGCCATCGCTAAAAGGTGCATGTAATATGGTGTTGGTCCCATTGGCCCTATCAACTACAGACAGTGAAATCTGTTTAGGATAAGCCTGCGATTATGGCGCACAGGCTGTTATGTGGCCTGCACCAACTTGGGGAGATGAGGTGTTAGCCACCAGGCGTACCTGACCGTTTTCAATGGAGACCGCCTGAGCTTCAATGGGCGCCTCAGGCTGATGCGATATTTGTAACGGGTTAAGCGCTTCCGTAATTTGTGCGTCCAAGTTAGGAGACTGCTCTGATGTGAGCCGTAAATCTATCCAGAGAGAATCATTACTAAGTACCTGGCTAGGATCGGCTGCCACCCCACCCCGACCGGACACTACCAATGAATTGCCGACGGCGGCACACCGGCGTGTAACTTGCTGACTGATATCCACTGGAGTGGTTGGTAACAAGGCAATGCCCTGGCTTGGATCATAGTCCGGGGTACTCAGTTCGACGGTGCCACTAAATGTAGGCCCTAGCTCAGAACTAGCCGTAATATCACTCTGCGGTGTTAGCTGTGGGCGATAGGCGGTGCCTAAAATCAGGTTGGCATTAACTATAATGCGACCGCCGATACCCTGTTGGGCATTGGCGGAAATGTCACTATTGTTGGTGGCAACAATTGCGATCGCATCGATTGTTATATTCCCCCCCGTGGAACTTCCCTGGGCATTAGTGCTGATATTGCTTCCTTCCTGTAGCTTGAGGGCGTCTGTTACTAACGGCAAATTCCCCCGATCCCCCATGGCCGTATCCGCTGTGATACTACCCCCATTAACAAGGGCTAACTGATCCGCCACAAGTCGAATGTTGCCAGGAGATCCCTGCCCCGCTGGCAACAGATCTAAGCTTTGAAAATTACTCGCACTTACGGTAGCGCCATCTTGAATCGTGACTCGATTGGCGGATAAATCGATGCTGCCGCCGTCTCCGCTGCCACCAATGGCATTAACAAATAGACCGCTGCGACCCCCCAACCCCAATCCCATGAGCTCTACGGTGTCAGCTGTCAGATATAACGTGCCAGCATCGCCGTCGCCAAACGTCGATACCCCCACCTGTCCACCATCCGTCAAACGCA
Organism: uncultured Leptolyngbya sp.; assembly: GCA_937899365.1. Taxonomy (GTDB): domain Bacteria; phylum Cyanobacteriota; class Cyanobacteriia; order Phormidesmidales; family Phormidesmidaceae; genus Leptothoe. Next base: position 3,340 of record CALBPH010000544.1, on the reverse strand, counting down.
GTTGGTCCACCGTTAGGGTAATATCACCCCCTGTACCGGTGGCCCCTGCTAAGACTGATGTGGATACCCGGCTGGGGGCGTCCGTAACTGAACTGCCGTTAATATCTAGTTGTCTGGCGCTCAGGGTAATATCCCCGCCAGCACCGGGACCAAACGTGTCGGCTGCGATTTGAGCCCCTGCTAACACTTGAATATAGTCGGCATCGACCGTTAGTTGCCCTCCCGGGCTCAGAAAGCCTAAGGCTTGAAAACCACTACGTAAACTAGCATCTGAATTTTCGCCCGTTAGTATAATGCGACCTGATTTGACATCCATGATTCCCGTTTCACCGGTGCCAAAATTACTGGTAACAATCTGTGCTCCCTCGCTGAGGGTGATTTGGTCAGAAATGACCGTAACGTCCCCAGTATTGCCAGGGACAAAGGGTAAGGCAGAGGACACAATAAAACTCGCTCCATCCATGTCCAGCTGCCCGGTCTGTACCCTGATATCACCAGCGTTTCCGGCCCCCAGGGTAACGGATGAAATTTTTCCTTCCCCCATCAAGGACAGCTGTTGACTTTGCAAGTTAATGTCGCCAGCCTGGCCAGTGGCTGCTGGTTCTGCATCGCTATACAAACCACTACTAACAGAGCCAGCAGCCCCCTGAATAAAGGTAGATTCTGTCTTGACATTAATACCGCTGCCGCTGCCAGCGCCCTGGGTATTGGCGATAATTACAGAGCCATCGGTCAGGGTCAGCTGTTGTCCATATATCTGAATTGCGCCACCCCCAGGACCACTGCTGTCAATCGAGGCCGCTGCCCCTAGCCAAATATTTTCAGCTCCCGTGACGCTGCCATAGCCTAAGAGCCATTCACCGGGTGTCTTTTCTTGGAGAGTAACCGCCTGATTATTGGCTACACTACCCAGCTCAATGCGTCCATCGCTAACCGTTAAGCTTCCACCTGTGAATACAAGAGGTCCGCCCACAAGGGCCAGCGTTTGACCTGGGGCTACTTGTAAGCCAGGAGAACGATTAGTCCGGTCAAAGGCTCCAGTAAATGGAGCTGCCGTGATCTGATGACCAGAGCCACCCACTTCAATCGCACCTGACCCGGTCCCATACTGTAAACCGACAGGGGTGCTAATGCTCAATAGTTCGGATGAGAGCCTGGTGTCAGTCGCGCTAAAAAGGGCACCGTTGTTAAAAATGACTCGATCCGCCGTTGTGGCTATAAATGAACCTCCGATATCTAGGGTGGCATTGTCTCCAAAAATAATCCCTTGGGGATTTAGTAAAAAGAGATCCGTATTTCCACCCGTTGTGCTAATGGTGCCATTGATAAAGGAACGGGCACCGGTTACTCGGGTGAAAATTGTGTTTATATCGGTACCGACAAAATTTATCTCATCTCCAGACTGTACTGAAAATTCAGCAAAGCTGTGAAATAGGCTGTCATCAACTTGAGTTCCCCCCGTCACCTGACATAGGCCGACAGAACAGGCAGCTAAGTTGTTGCCATTAACCAAGGTATTGGCCGTACCGTCACCCGCTACCATCGTTGTTTGAGCTAGCCCTGGCATTGCAGAACCCACGGTAATAGCTAAGAAAACTCCTAGGCTTGTTGTCGATCTTTCCACAGTTTTGTGGCTATGCATAACATTGGTGCTCCCATGGGCATAGACGTATTGAACTGGTCGGAAACGTTATGCCCCACTCACCTTCGTTCACTAATGTGCCCTTGTCGGGAGTTATTTGGACAGCTGATGTAGGCTGTCCGTAAACAGTTAGGTCTCAGACAAGCCACCCTGCGACTCAGGAGACTTGATACGCGTTCGCAGTCTTACTAAAGGGGTTACTGGTGTCCTTGGCCGATGGTATGTCCTAATTTTTTCCCATTGCCAGACGAGCTGTTGGCAAAACCGCCACCGCCGCCGCCAACGGGTGGAAACCCAGGCCAGGGATAGCCGCCTTTCATAGATTCCTGTTGTTCTGTGCTGACATCGGTCCAAAGCTCGGTTTGCTGTGGTACGGGCTTTGTTTCTTTACGTTTGAAAAAGTTAGAAAGCATGGTTGTGTTTACCTAAAAAGAGCTGGGTGGAATGGACGTATGCAGATTTAGAGAACGTCATTGTCTATGTCAAAGCACTGAAAAATTTGACTTTAGACGGTCTCAACCCTGTGTTTGTATCCCTATTAAAACAACTCTCCAAGAAACCACTACCACAGAGAATACGGAATTTACCATGAAGAAACACGCTGTTCTAGCTTAGTTCAGTACTATTTCTTTAAATCGTTTATGAAGTGGTTGATTTTGCCTGGCATTGTTACGGACAGACAATGGCTATATGGCTGAAATTAAGATGAAATCTCGCAAAAATCAGTAGCGAAGAGTTGTGCTTGTTCCAGAGAATCTCCATAGATTTACGGAAAACTTTGGTTGAGACGATCGGTTGTTGTGTGCTCATTTGCGATCGCACCATAACCATGACAGCCAATTGGGCATGCTAAATCAAATGCCGTTGCTGAATTAAGGGATGCACCAATCTGTTAGGAATGCCATAGGCCAGCATTTTGCAGATAGAATCATCCCGAAGATCAGCAACGCCAATCAAACAATGTTGGATTGCTGCTGCCTTGTTTATGACCTATCCAGCTATATTGCAACAGAGTCAGGAAGACTGTGGTGCTGCCTGTCTTGCAACCATCGCTAAATATTATGGTCGGACCTTTCGCCTAAATCGCATGCGTGAAATGGTCGGGACAGGGCAGTTAGGGACTACGTTGTTGGGGCTGCGACGTGGCGCTGCCGCCCTGGGGTTTAAAGCCCAGGCTGTGCAAGCAACCGATATGTTGATTGATCGGATAGCGGAAGCCCCCCTCCCCGCTATTATTCACTGGCGGGGGCACCACTGGGTTGTGCTATATGGCCAACGTCGTCGTCGCTATGTGATTGCAGATCCGTCAGTCGGACTGCGCTATCTATCACGGGATGAGTTGGTCCAGAACTGGGCCGACCGAGTCATGCTGCTGTTGGAGCTAGAAGAGGAACGCTTTTATGCCCATGCCAATGATAGTCTTGCGGGGTTTGGCAGTTTTATCAAGGCTCTCCGTCCCCATCGTCAGCTACTGCTGGAGGCCCTGCTGATTAATTGTGGCATCGGATTGTTGGCCCTGGCGCTGCCTCTTTTGATTCAGGTGTTGACGGACGATATTTTAGTACGTCAAGATTTGCGCTTGTTGACCACTGTTGCGCTGGTGGTGGTGCTGATTAACGGTCTGCGCAGTTATATGGAGTGGGTGCAGGCCAACTAGATTATCCACTTTGCTCAAAGTGTAGAACTTAAGTAGGTTTT
>CALBPH010000543.1 GCA_937899365.1 uncultured Leptolyngbya sp. | reverse complement strand
TGCGCGCACATGTGATTTTTGCGGTGAGTGGTAACGGGCCATCGTTGCCCATTGCAGCACGAGGCAGCCATGTAGCCATATCCGCTCAGCCCTTTAGGGCCAACGAAGAATTGAAAATTCGGATGGAGAATCAAAACTTTCAACAGGCGTTGTTTCTAAGCTGTATTGCCATTAGCAGCACTGGGGAAATGACCGTTGTATATCCCGTCAACTGGGATGCTCCTGACGATGCCGCCCGGATTGATCCCAACGGTTCCTTAGAGATCCCTCGCCCTGAGGACCAGGTTCGGTTTCAAGTCAGCGGCGCTGGCTATGTGGAGCTGCTGACCCTGGTGAGCACCCAATCATTACGCAACGCCCTGCGAGGACTACAGACCATTGCTAGAAGCCGTGGCCAAAGTCGCGGATATTTATCCATAGATGCAGATGAGAGTTTAGAGGTGGTGAGTGAACTCCTAGGGGACATCAACCACATGTCTCGCGGTGGAGAAGCCAGGCTCTTTGCAGAAAGACTGACACAGGAAACTACAGCAGTGGACAACGGCACAATTGCTACATTTTCAACCGTGATCGAGGTGATTGAGTAAGAACAGCTTATACCCAGTCCAAATGCAATAAACCCAATTAAAAATAGACAATCCTGTGGGGCACGCCCTAGTGGATGCCCTTCGAGACCGGGCACTGTCAGCCAGGATCTCAGATCAGCTAGCACTTACTTCAGCAGGTTTTGTCCCATGGCACAGTTTATTTAACTGCTGCACAACCTGCTTTGCCTGAGGTTTTTGGCCAGTTGCACTCAGATACCACAGGGCGTCTAAATAGTATTCAATCGCGATGTCTGAATGGTTCGTCATTTCAGCAATGTTGGCTATTTCGCACAGTATCGTCGCCATGCGACCCTGGGTTCGTTTATCGGGTGACGGCAGAGACTTATAAGCTTCTAACGCGGCCTTAAATGATGCGAGAGCAAAGAGATAGTAGCGTTGGGTGTGGTAGATTTTCCCCATCATACCCAAAACAATTGCGGCGCAATATTGCCCCTGTTGAGGATCAATATTTGCCAGCGTATCGCTAAGCTGAAGACCACGGTCTAGCACATTAAGCGCTACCTGATACTGATAGCGACGGCTGTAGCGTAGGCCCAAACGGCACAGTCGTAGGATCTCAATCTTTAGATGAACACCCAGGGATAGGCTCGGCTCGGGGCGCGTCTGCTGTACCTGGTAATTTAGTTCGTTCAGACGTTCAGCTATCTGGAGCGCTGCGACGGAATCGTCATCGCGTTGAAAGGCTTCAATTGCGTTCAGATAGTCAAGGCAGGCTTGGTCTAAGTTGCCAAACTGAATATTGAGATAACCCAGGGTTTGGTGGTAGCGACCGTCTGAATACATGGTAGATGTCCTAATCTTGGGGGCACATCTATTACTCGTTCCAAATATCCAGAAGTTATGCAACGGTCACGATTTTCTTTAAAGGCGCAATCTTGCACCATTCACCACAGCAATGACCGACAGCTGCTGTGGCCATTGAAATGCCCATCGTACTAAGGGGGCATTTATCCTAAAATTAACCCACTACCCCAGAGGGGACATTCGATAGAACCTATGGCAACATCCGATAGCAGAACCCCCATTACATTGCTGCTGACAGCTGAACTTTTAGATAAGCTGCGTCCTTACCAACAAAAACAAGACATCACCTCTGTCCCCGAAGCCATTCTGACAATTTTGTATGAGCATTTGGAGGTGGATGGTAAACCAACGCTCCCTTTTTCCAACAGTCCTTCCATCTACGATGGTGTGGAAGATGGGGCCTGTGAGGTTTTAAATGAGTACTTAGGGGCGTAATCAACCTAGCTGGCAGCGTTAGCTAAAAACATCTAGCAACAACTTAAACGCCATCAGAAAACAAACAACGGCGACAACCGGACGAATTAAGCCAGCCCCTTTAGCTAAGACAATTCTGGCACCAATGGAAGAGCCGATTACCTGTCCGGCCAGCATGATCAGACCTGCCCCCCAGTACACATCGCCAAAGGCGAGAAAATACACCAGCGACGATACATTGCTGGTGCAGTTGAGTAACTTGGTGTGGGCCGTAGCTTTGGTTAGGTTAAGGCCTCGCAGGTTTACCAATGCGAGGGGCATAAACATGCCCGTACCTGGGCCAAAAAAGCCATCGTAAAAACCTAGCAGCGGGGCAAAAAATATAGCAAAGGGTTTGTCAGCCACACGATGCGTCTGATCGATGGCCCCTAACTGAGGGGATAGGGCAAAGTAGGCTCCCATACCGATTAGCAAGAAGGGAATAATGGCCTTTAGAACAGTGCTATCTATTTTCAGTACCAGCCATACACCAAACACAGCTCCCACAAAGGTCATAAAGACTGTGAGTTTGATGTCCCGTAAGCGCACAATTTGCTTACGCAAAAAATAAATAGATGCCACCAGGGTGCCACCGCTCCCTTGGAGTTTATTAGTAGCCAGGGCGGCTGCCGGCGGTAGACCCACCACCAACAGCGTCGGTAATACAATTAGCCCACCGCCACCGGCAATGGTATCTACACAGCCCGCCACTATCGCCACCGCAAACAGCAGTGCC
>CALBPH010000542.1 GCA_937899365.1 uncultured Leptolyngbya sp. | reverse complement strand
GGGGCAATTAACCATCCCGGGTCTAGAGCTGCTCCCACAACACTTTGATACCATCTGGAAGATAATTCGAGATTTCTTGCACGATTTCCCCTGGCAGCTCATCTCTAACGGTGGAGAAAACAGCAATGGCCACTCCCTGGGGCGTTACATCTTTAGCAACGCTGCCTTCTTGGGCAATACGTCGCATAAAAATCTCAGAATCAATGTTGAGTGGGGGGCGCAATCGACTGATAAATCTGACGATCAGGTTGTCATCTTTCCAAAGCTTAGCAATTTCTTGATTACTAAACGCTGCTTCAATCCGATCGGATACTTTAGTGGGCATCATATCCCGCATGGTTCGAAATACAACGACAGTGGTATCGCGGGCATCGTAGATGTCAGGAAAGTTCGCTTTCTGCATGACCTTTTCTAAAAAGATCTTCTGAGAGTCATTGATAGCCGCTCCCGCCATGATAATCTCCTGATTTATCGATTTTTTAATTAATAATCTGATTTGAAAATTTTCAGTACTCTATTGCTGGATGTTAGCAAACTCTTTGTTAATAAAATCTAACTTTATGTTGCATTGTGATGTGGATGACGCTTATATGCGTATCCATTGGGCTGGCTCTTAAAGCTGAGTCTAGTGGCTGACAGACAATAATGAAACCCGACAGCATTCATTATTGTTATTCTCATATATTAGTCAGTATGTAGTTTCAATTAGCTATCAGGCATTAGCTGATGTATCAATAGTTTTTTGATTGTCAGCAAACAGTTTGGGTATAAATAGCCCCGATTTTGCCTTATAAGTTTGGAATTCTGGGTAACGAGAGAGAGACTTATCTCTCTTAAGCGTGTTGGGTATAAATAGCCCGGCAGCAAAGCCTCCTAAAATAATAAATGGCAGCCAGTGCATGGCTAACATGGCAAAGGCTAGATAAATTAGAATCTCACCTAGATAATTTGTGTTGCGACAGCGAGCAAAGCAGCCTTCGGTAATCAAACCTGATTTGTATTTAAGGGTGTAATACGTCTGACCATCACTAAGCGTAGTGTAAAAAGACGCCAAAGATAGTTATGGCAATCCGGCGGATCTCAACGGATCGGTTCCTACACTTAAATTACTTAAGTTAACAGTGCCTAGCAGGGTAGCCTTAGCCATGACCTGGCCCATGTGCATCTGCCAGATTAGTTCAGGTTAGTTAGTGCAATAGACATCCCTTAAAGCCTGGCATTTCAACAGCTAACCCAACTTTCTATCGATATTGGCATAGCTTCTGCTTTGGAGATATGCCAATATCGATTGCTATACCCTGTAATGATAATTGAGCCACTTTAGCGAATTACAGGTATACATTATCGGTTAGTGCGCTAAAGTAATCGCCATATTCAGCATCAATTTTTCTCTGGCTGATACGTATATGAGTCCCAAACGCGATCCTCGTCACAAGCCTATTTCCGTTCCCCGTAGTCGGCCTCGGAGCCAGGGAGTGCCCCAGCGTCCCGCCCCATCGCCGTCCTATGCTGGTGCGGTGCCTGGTAACGTGGCTCCGGCCACTGTCGCCGCTGCTGTTGAAGAGACACCAACCCAAGGGCCTGGATTTAGGGGGGTAGCATTTTTTCGATGGATCGGTAGCTGGCAGTTTTTACTGCTAACAACGTTAGCGCTGCTGACGGGCACCCTTGCCTTTGCGGTAACCAGCTTATTTCGGATGCCGAATTTGCCTAACTGTCGGGCAATTTTTTGGCCAACGGCATCGGCCGCTATGCGGCTACAGTGTGCTGAATCCTATGCGGACCAGGGCAGTGTTGACTTTTTATTGGAAGCGATTGGGCTGGTTGAGAAGCTGCCCGATGACCATCCGCTACGGGCTGAGATTGATGCCAAGGTGGAAACCTGGTCTAGCGAAATTCTGGAAATGGCGGATGAGCAGTTCCATTTGGGTGAGCTTGAACGTGCGATCGCAACCGCCAAACAAATCCCTATCGATACAGCCGCCGCTGACAAGGTAGAAAGTAATATTCGCCGTTGGCAGCGCATTTGGGGTGAGGGGTCAGAAACCTTTGAAAAAGCAAAACAGCAGCTAGTCGATGGCAACTTTAAAGATGCCTTTGGTCTATCGGTGCGGTTACTGGATGTCAGCAACGATTATTGGTCTAAAACCAAGTACACCGAACTCACCAAGCTGATTAGCCTAGCCCGCGAAGATAGCCGAAAACTTGGCAAAGTAAAGCGTTTGATGGATCGAGGCACCGTCAGCAACTTTAAAGAAGCCCTCAAGCTGCTGGGCTCAATTAAAACTGAAAGTGTGCTCCATAGCGAAGCCAAAGACCTCAAAAAAACCATCGCCAAGGACATGCTTCGGGTGGCCGAAGATTCCCTGGCCCGACAGCAGCTGGCCCAGGCGGAAGAAATCTTAGCAGCCGTCCCCAGAGATGAGGGGTTAGACCAGGAAATTGCCGACTTCCAGGTATTTACAGAGGCCTATCGACGGGCCTGGAGCGGAGATGCCCTGGGTTTAGACTCCGCCATTACTCGACTACAAAGCCTGGGGCGCGATCGTCCTCTATATAACCGCGCCCAGACATTGATCGGCCAGTGGCGGGCTGAGATTAGAGCGCTGGCTCAGCTAGATGTCGCTCGTCAGATTGCCGCTCCAGGTAATGTTAATGACCTGCGGTCGGCGATTATTCAGGCTCGGCAGGTAGAGAGTGATAATCCACGCTGGCAAGAAGTGTCTACCCAAATTGACCAGTGGGAAAAGCGGGTACAAACCACCGAAGATCAGCCAATTTTGGCCCAAGCCGACCAGTTAGCCAACGTGGGCACCCCCCAGGCTCTGCGCCAGGCAATTCAGGAAGCACGCAGAATTAGTGCTGATCGGGCCCTGGCCGATGTCGCCCAAAAACGGATTGAGCGCTGGCAAAAACGCATTGAAGCGATTGAAGACCGCCCGCTGGTGGAGAAGGCGCGACAGCTAGCAACAGCAGGAGATTTGGCAGGTGCGATCGCAACCGCCTCCCGCATTTCCCCCGAGCGCTCCCTCTACGAAGAAATCCAAAACGACCTAGCCAGCTGGCGCGACCAGCAGCAAAACCAAACCCTGCTACAAGAAGCCAACAACATTGCCCGCTCTGGTACAGCCAATGATTTGGCCAGGGCTATCGTCACCGCAAACCAAATCCCAGCAAGCAGCGGCCAGCACAAAAACGCCCTACAGCAGATCAACCGCTGGAGTTGGGACCTGCTCAGTTTGGCAGAAAGTGAATCCCGCAGCAGCCTAGACCGAGCCATTCGATTAGCCAACCAAATTCCAACAGCAGCGGCAGCTTATTCCAATGCCCAAAGCCGTATTCAATCCTGGCAAGTAGCTACTCAGCGGCAAGACGGTGACATCGTAGAGTTCACCCAAACAGCACCTGCACCAGCAGCCTTGGATGAGCTTACTGGAAATGAATAATTCTGAACATTATTAGAGCCCAACGGAGAGGGTGGGATTCGAACCCACGGTACCTTTCGGT
>CALBPH010000541.1 GCA_937899365.1 uncultured Leptolyngbya sp. | reverse complement strand
GGTCGTGCTCTCCATGGGCATGCTCGTGGTGGTCGTGCTCTCCATGGGCATGCTCTGTGGCTTCATGATCATGGTCGCAATGACTATGATCGTGGTCAAAATCAGAGTGATCGTGATGGTCATGGGCGTCTTTTTCGGCCATATCAAAATACTTGTCAGACTCAAACAGACCCACGCTCAAAATCAGTGGCAGAGGTACCTGGGACTGGGTCGTTCGCAAAATGCGAGCCCCTTCTTTGATGTCACGAACTTTTAATTCCAACCGGCTTCCACCAAATCTGTTTTGTTCAGCAAGATGATATCGCCGTAGGCAATCTGATTGTGGGCGGCTTGACTATTGAACAAATCAACACTGTAGTTCTCTGAATCTACTAGTGTCACAATGGAGTCTAACCGAGTGAGATCCCTGAGTTCGGTCCCTAAAAAAGTCAGTGCTACCGGTAGGGGATCGGCTAGGCCAGTCGTTTCTACGACTAAGTAGTCGATCTTATCCTTGCGTTCTAGAACCTTGTAGACTGCCTCTAGTAAGTCGTTGTTGATGGTGCAGCAAATACAGCCATTGCTGAGCTCGACCATGGTGTCATCGCCCATGGTGACGAGTAAGTCATTATCAATGCCGATTTCACCAAACTCATTCACCAATACCGCTGTTTTCAGACCCTCTTGGTTAGTCAAGATGTGATTGAGCAGGGTGGTTTTACCGCTGCCCAAAAAGCCGGTAATGATGGTTACGGGCAACCCGTGTTTGGAGTCATCCATCCGTTTGGTGGGAGCTGATATCGCCGCAGTCATAGGGATTTCTGGAGGATTAATGATGGGTTCACTGTTAAACCCTATTATCTCGTATTTATCAGAACTTGTGGTTTAGGCTTCACCGAAGTAAAGATTTGCCTGGGATAGGGGGTTGGCTCATCCTCGGTTTTTAACCGTCATGACTTCAACAATGGTGAGGGCGCGATCGCTAGGAATTTCTAAGATACGGTGAAGATCGTCCAGAAATGCCTGTTCTTGAGGGGTGACATTACCGTCAGCTAAGACTAAATCGGTGGCAAGGGCGAAGGCGGTGGGTTTTAGTTCAATGGGTAGGACGGTATTGGCGGCCTCGACTAATCTGCTGGGACCATGTTGCTGCAATTGCTGCAGCAGGCTATCTTTCATGCGGTTTACCATCTCGGTCGAGTAGCTTTTGAAGAGTCGCATCCGGCTTAGCAACATGTCCATTTCACGACCTTCTTGATCGGAAAGGTAGCCGTCTGCTGCGATCGCAACTAAACAAATTGCCGCCAGTGCTTCTGCCGGATTGAGGGACAGCGACTCTGGCGACGGGTCAAAAACCTTGTCAAATAGACCCATAACACCCCAGAAAATAAGACTTGATGCCGGATACCCCATAGCGTTTTCAGATTAGCAGAGCGCTTTGAGGAAAACGGCTCATCTGGTCCACAGCCAACGAATGGGTTCGTCGGATATCGCAGTCCAGACTGCCAGACTTATTGTGAAACATGATGGACATAAACAAAAAGGGGAAGCTATATTAGCTTCCCCTTTCATGACCTTAGCCACAGATCTTAGCGACCAAGTATATAAAAGCGCGTAAAACTGTTGTCAGCCCCTAGGCCATCTGACGCATTTCATCTTCAAGCTGCTGCAACAAGTTGATATTTCCCTGCTCACGGGCCACCGCAATGCGATGGTCTAAGGAGCGCTGGATACTCTGACTATGGCTGCGGGCAGACTCACGCAGTAACTGGCGACGCTCATCCATCAAAGGCGTAAGTTCTGCCAGCTTGCGCTGAAATGCTGAAAATACAGACTTAAATGGAGTCTGTTCAACGGTTTGTCGCTGGCCATGGCGATTGGTTTGGTAAGCCGTGCCGCGATAAACTAGTTCTGCTTGAGGCTGTGGAAAGGGGATATGGCGCACGTAGCTGTAGTGATGACTGCGGCCACGATAGTTGCATAGAATGTCGCTTTCAGAAACCTCTAACATAGGCGGGTTGTGGTCGTAATCGACACCACGGTAAGTAAGTTTCATAAGTGTGTCTCCTCCTGAATGAGCACTACTAATAAGGATTAGTGCGTTCCTTCGAGCAGCCTGAACAACCTATGAAAAAATAGATGTGCGAGCTACTCTACTTCCGTCTCATCGCTCCTGAAAGAGCGAAGCTTGGAGATGAACGAGGATGTGTTCTGTATCTATTTTTACCGTTTTACGCCAAGGTTAGCAACTCCTGATATTTCTCATCAGAAACTCTGAACAGTCTATCTATGAAGTGATTTTCGGCTTTTAGCCTGTTTTGGGGAATGAAATTGTGTCAAAACTTCATGACCTTTTGGGTCGGTTGGTGTTTGCATGTCAATTTGTCGACTATGGCTGAAACGCTTTGAAGACAGTTGATGGGTGGTTGCTTCTAGTGACGTTACTGCGCATCGTTTCCTCCTGATGGTCTATGCTAGAAAACAATAAATTAGCAAAAGTTAATATTTGACTTGCTGTTTTTGGTATGTCTATGAAATGCACCATCAATCGTCGAGCCCAGTTTTCCGCCAGTCATCGTTACCACTTGCCTGAGCTGAGTGACGACGAGAACCAGGCTAAGTTTGGTCTGTGTACCCGTGCTCCAGGCCATGGTCACAACTATGAGTTGTTTGTCTCCATGGAAGGTGATCTCGATGAGTACGGCATGGTGTTAAACCTGTCCGATGTCAAAAAAGTTATCAAGCGTGAAGTGACCAGCCAGCTGGACTTTTCTTACCTGAATGATGTTTGGCCCGAGTTCCAAATTGATCGCCCTGAGGCAGGGTTAACCACAACCGAGAATATTGCCCGAGTAATTTGGCAGCGTCTGGCCCCACACTTGCCAATTACCAACGTCCAGCTATTTGAAACCTCTACCCTCTGGGCCGATTACCAAGGAAACGACATGGAAGCTTATCTATCTATTTCTACCCATTTCAGTGCTGCCCACCGTTTGGCGTTGCCGACATTAACGCTGGAGGAAAACAGTGAAATTTATGGTCTTTGTGCTCGAGTTAATGGCCATGGTCATAACTATCACCTTGAAGTGACTATCAAGGGTGAAATGGACCCACGTACCGGCATGATTGCTGACCTAGCGGAGTTTCAGAATGCGGTGAATACCCATGTGGTCAAACCCTTTGACCACACATTTTTGAACAAAGATATTCCTCATTTCGCTGACGTTGTGCCTACGGCTGAGAATATTGCTGTGCATATTTGTGACCTGCTGCGTGAGCCCATTAAAGAAATTGGGGCCAGTTTGCACAAAGTGAAACTGATCGAGAGCCACAATAATTCTGCTGAGGTTTACTGTGAGGACATGTCTGCTCCTGTAGCATCTCTAGCAGAAGAAACTCCTGAGCTAGCAGCGGTGTAGCCTAGAAAAAATTGTCTGCTAGTGCTTCAAGGCTGATTACTAGCAGACGGGAAACCTGGGCCTTTGCCCCTGAGTTACTGTTGTATGTTCATTGGGATAGCCACCCGCTTACGCAGGGACTGGGCCCGTCGCTTGGCCGTGATGTTGTCAGGCTCAACTTTTAGGGCCTGCTCGTAGCTTTCTAAGGCCTGGACGGTCAGCTGTTTCTTTTCGTAGCTATGGCCCAGGTTGTTGAGCGCGGTGACATAGCCCGGTGTGATTTTTAGGGCAGATTTGTATTGGCGAATGGCGAGGTCAAACTGGCCCTGGGCAAAGTAGGAATAGCCGAGGGCGTTGTAAATCAGCGGTGCATTTTCAGCTTCTTCCTCATCCGTGAGGGCTTTCAGGGCCTGCTGCATGTAGAGAGCCGACTGAGAAAAGAGCTTTTTGTCTAGGAGTAAACTGCCTAGCTCGTAATATTCTTGGGCGGTTCCTTTCTCTTTGGTGAGCTTATTTTGTAAGCGACCTAGGGTCGTCTCAATGCGGCGAGTCTTGAATACCTGGCGAATGATGAAAAAGGCTGACAGCCCCAGCAGGGCTAGCAGAATGCCAAGGTATGTCAAAAACAGGGTGCTATTTTCCATGAACTCGCTTAATCGGTTAGTGCGTGCAGTGGTCTGGAATATTCTCCCATGGTAGCTACTGTAACCCCCAGTGGGCAGCCCGATCTTGTAACCAACCTTCGTCATCCCATCGGCGAAGGGCATCATTGATGGCTCGTCGCAGGTCGCTATATTGCGTCCCCTTGGGGATTGCGATCGCAACCGGCTCTACGGAAATAACCTCGTCCAGCAGCTGGTAGCGACTATCCTGCTGCTGCCAGCCCGTCAGCAACGACACATCCCCAGCAAAGGCATCTACCCGACCGCTGTTGAGTTCGGCAATCGCATCTCCATAGGAGGAAACCATGGTTATATCAGCCTCAGGTAGCTGATAGCGGACATGGGCCAGGGTACTGGAATCTTTAAGCACCGCAATCTGCTGAAGATCGTTGAGACTGCTGACCTGGGTCGATGTGGTGATAAATCCAGTGCCATCTAAATAGTAGGGCAGGCTAAAGCTGGTAATGCGTTGGCGCTGAGCGGTAACGGTGACGGATGCGATCGCAATATCCACATCGCCATTAATCACCACATTGACTCGCTCCACATTACTCACCGGACGCAAGTCTACAGCCGTCTCATCGCCAAGCAGTTCTAGCGCCAGACGACGGGCAATATCAATTTCAAAGCCGCTGAGCTCGCCTGTAACGTCGCGATAGCCCAGGGGGTACCAATTGTCTTTGACCGCCACAATTAACCGACCTCGGGCTTCAATGTCGGTTAATTCTGCAGCATCAGCAATTGGGGGCACAGTAACCTGTGCCCCCAACAATAAACCTATGCTCAACAAATATCGCCACATGTGGCGATATTAGCCTTTCTTACCCGCTAACTCAACCACCTTGGTAAAGGTGCCTGGATCTAGCACGGCCATTTGAGCCAGCATTTTACGATTGATCTCGATATTTGCTGTTTTCAGATCGCCAATCAACCGGCTGTAGGTAGTGCCGTTGAGACGAGCTGCTGCATTAATACGAGTAATCCACAATCGGCGGAAATCACGCTTCCGATTGCGACGGTCACGATAGGCATACCGCAGGGCCTTCATTACCTGCTGATTTGCCGTTCTGAAGAGTTTAGAGTGGGAGCCCCGGTACCCTTTTGCAAGCTTGAGAATTTTCTTGCGGCGCTTGCGAGCTACGTTGCCGCGTTTTACACGTGCCATATCAGATTGCTATTTAGCTAGAAAATCAATTGAACGGTTGTAGGGACGTTGCATGCAATGTCCCTACAAATAAGGCATCATTCCTTCAATGTTGGGCACATCAGCATCTACCACAACAGCTTTCTGTGATAAACGATTCTTGCGGCCAGCTGACTTATGCTGTAGCAAGTGATTCTTAAACGCCTTACGACGCATAATCTTGCCACTTCCGCTGCGGCGGAAACGCTTAGCAGCTGCCCGGCGAGTCTTAAGCTTGGGCATAGTTCTACGTTTAAGTATTTAAACGTCTTACAACGGTTTTTACACGGCTTACTAGTCTACTACGTCTGTAGTGCTTGCTTCAATAGCCCAGCTATAAATCATCTGATAGTAGCGATAGGGTTTTGGCGATTACAGTAGAGTCAACCCATATTGAGGAGCAGGAAATCACCCATGCAGTTAGTGGTTTTAGGTGGCCCAGGGTCAGGCAAAGGCACCCAATCTAAAAAGCTCAGCGCTCATTTTGGGATTCCATGGATTTCCACGGGGGATGTGCTGAGGGCCGAGATCGCCGCTGACTCAGCCCTAGGGCAGCAAGTCTCAGAAACCTTGGCTCGGGGGGAACTTGTCCCTGATAACCTGATGATCGATTTTATTAAGGCTCGTTTACAGCAGCCCGATACTGCCCAGGGCTGGATTTTAGACGGCTATCCCCGTACCGCAATCCACACTGAAGAACTGGATTTCTTATTAGGGACCCATAAACGTC
>CALBPH010000540.1 GCA_937899365.1 uncultured Leptolyngbya sp. | reverse complement strand
CCTTTTTTTTTTCTTTCTTATTCTGTCATTCGCGATCCTTATTTGTTTCTGGAGGTTTTCCGTGTTCTTGTCGGATCTACGGGCTTCTGGGATTATTTCGATGCCACTGACCTAAATGGTGATGGCGACACCGATGAACCCGGTGAAACAAAGCCCCTCAGCGAGTTTTTGGAGCGGCTCCAAGCCGGCGATCTCTACATCCAAATTCACACGGTCGAGTCGGATGCCCTAGGCACCCCCGGAGCCATTCGTGGACAGGTCACTCCCTTGTTTGAGTCCGAAACCGATGGGCCAACGCTTCCAACACCCCCTACACCACCAGCGCCCCCCGTGCCCCCTGCACCGCTGGAAACCATTACGGGCACTGACAATGGCGAAACGATTGCGGGCGGTCTGGGCGATCAAATTATTCGAGGTGAAGGCGGAGACGATGTGCTGCGCGGTGACCTTGATAATAGAGATCCTCAAGGTCGCAACGGTGGCAATGACACTATCTTTGGCGGTGCGGGCAATGACCGCATCGGTGGTAAAGGTGGCGACGACATTATTTACGGTGAATCTGGCGATGACCAGATTTGGGGCGATGATGGTAATGACATCATCCGAGGGGGTCTGGGTAATGACACTCTCACCGGTGATGACTTCTCTGGTGGCCAGGGTCTAGATACCTTTATTCTGATGGTGGGCGAAGGCACGGATACTATTACCGACTTTGAAGTAGGCATTGACCTAATTGGGTTAGGGGGAGGTTTAAGCTTTGATCAGCTCACCCTCTCTGGCAATGACATTATTGTCGGCAACGAGGTGTTAGCAACATTGAAGGGTGTAGCCACGGACAAACTCACCGAGACTAGTTTCACGAGTCTCTAAATCACGTCGTACCGCAAGGCAGCAGTAGCCAGCAGCAGTGGCACCATCAAAAGGCAGTGAAGCAATCACTGCCTTTTTTAATTCTATTGTGTTCAACTGAGCAAGATCTATTCATTGGTTTTTTGTCAATCATGAAATCAAAAAAATGTCTTAGCTTCATAGAAAACTGCGAGAAAAAGGTAAGACTTTATATGCTTTTCCTTGCATAAATTAGCTGCTAAGTGTAAGCATCAGCCATGTGCAGCCTCAAGTTTACGTATGTTTACGTAGAAAATCTAAAAACAAACTTAAAACAAACGGGGATCAAATAAAAAAAGTTTCCTGGGTAACAGATTAAATCCTCTGAGGAAAGCCTTTTTGAGGTTTGTTTAAGTAAATACTACGTCCTCTTTAACTATTGAGAAACTCCCATTAACCTCCTCTTTACCTTAGAAAAGGTTGTTTGTGGAACCATGTGCATGAGGGGATAAATGGGCTAGGTCAAATGACTGATGCTGTCTGACTTTTAATTACGCAAACACTGCCAAACTATGGTGGCTAATCATCTTTATACCTGGTCTAGCAAGCTATTGCTAGGCTGTTTACCTGTGACAATGTGTCTTGTTGGCACGATTTGTTCAGGTGGTTTTTTTGAGTCAGCTTTAGCTAGTTCAGATGGGCCAGTTCTTTTGGATATGCCCATTTATGACCGCTCATCTAGCGATGACTTAATTAGTCAGGCTGAGTCTATGGTTACCCAAGAGATTAACCGTCACTTCGAGACCAATCCTAGCCGTGCTGAGATTGAGATTGTGGTGTTGGGTAGTCGTAATGGTGATGTCATACCTGTTTTGACGACCACTGTTTCTCGAACGCAGTGGCGGTCAAATCCACAAGTCAGTGCCTGGACTAAGTACTACACGTCGTATGCTCTGTTCCAACGGCACGATACACAGCCCACTCAGGTGGCGACTAGTCCATCTCGTCGCTCCACTGCCGTGGCGTCACAGGGTATTGCTGCACAGTTTGATCGACAGTTTGACTCAGGTCAGCTGAGTGATCGGGTTGTCCAGTCCTATGTGGACTTTGTGGATTAGTGTTTTACAGCAAGCTTTTTCGACAGAGAGTGTTCTCCTTGTTTGAAAACTTCAGGCAAATGTCTGGGGAGGAGAGCTTTATAGTTCATGTTTCTTGATGGTGCACCCGCGATCTAAGAGAGGAGATCAGATTCCCATGCCTCACGATAACGAAGTCCTTAATCGATCTAGCAATCGTCCTTTTGAGGACATTCTAAAAGCTAGTCTGTCTCGCCGTAATGTACTTAAGCGTAGTGCTGTTTTGTCAGCCGCTGGCTTTATGGGTGCATTTGTTGGTGAAAGCCTGTTGGCAAAAGGTGTAGCTGCTGCCACTCGCCAGGTATCTGCTGGTGGCACCCTGCTAGCTCAGACCAGCGGTCTGCTGCAGTTTGCCGCAGTAAAGATTGCAGATGCTGTTGTGGATACTGCAGTCCCCTCAATCTCTGATGACTATGAATATCAGGCCCTGATTCCTTGGGGTACATCCATCCAGCCCGGTGGCAAAGAGTATGACGGTAACCCCAACACTCGCCCCACTGCGGCTGAGCAAGCCAACCAGGTAGGTATCGGCCACGACGGTATCTGGTTCTTTGGTAAGAACGGCCTCAGCAGCACCGAAGGTATGCTGTGTGTTAACCACGAGTTTGGTCGTAACAGCCACGTACTGGGTAAGGATGCGCCTGAGACCCTAGAGGACGTACGTCTGACTCAGCACGCTCACGGTGAAACTGTTGTTGCCATCAAGAAGACTAATGGTAAGTGGGATCGCGGTGCTAGTCCTAACTCTCGCCGCATTCACGGCAATACTGAAGTTGAGGTTAGCGGCCCTGTAGCCGGTCACCCCCTGTTGCAGAACGCGGCTAACAACGTTCCCCAAGGTACCGTCAATAACTGTGGTAACGGCTACACTCCCTGGGGTACTTACCTAACTTGCGAAGAGAACTTCAACGGTTACTTTGGTTCCACTGAAGGTGAAGCATTCAACGAGAAGCGTACGCCTGAGCAAGAGCGCTACGGCTTTGACTTCGATGGCTTTGGCTACGGTTGGGAGAAGTTTGACGAGCGTTTCAACCTTTCTAACCCTAACTATGCCAACGAGCAGCACCGCTTTGGTTGGATTGTTGAAATCGATCCTGAAGATGGTTCCAAGAAAGCGGTTAAGCGTACAGCCATGGGTCGCTTCAAGCATGAAGGCTTTGCATTTGCCACGGGTGCTGGCGGTCGCGCTGTGGGTTACATGGGTGATGACCAGCGCTTTGACTACTGCTACAAGTTTGTTTCCCAAACTAGCTGGCGTTCCATGCTGGCCCGTGGCCTCAGCCCGCTTGACTACGGTAAGCTCTACGTTGCTCGGTTCAACGAAGATGGTACTGGTAAGTGGTTAGAGCTAACCATCAACAATCCTAAGTTGAGAAAGAACTTTAAGGATCAGGGTGAAGTACTAGTGTTTGCTCGTGTTGCAGCTGATATCCTGGGCGCTACTCCCATGGACCGTCCTGAGTGGACTACTGTTGCTCCCGACGGTGCCGTTTTCTGGGCCTTGACTAACAACAGTCGCCGTACTGAGACGGGTCCTGCTAGCCCCTTGGCTCCTAACCCCGATGGTCACATCCTTCGTATGGTGGACAGCAACAATCACGTTGGCACCAACTTCACGTGGACTATTCCTTTCATTGCAGAGGAAACCCACGCAGACGGTGATGAGACTACCTTCAGCGACCCTGACGCTCTATGGGCTGATCCTGATGGTCGTCTGTTTATCGGTACCGATGGTGGCCAGCAGAAGGGTCTTAACAACCAGCTTCTAGTGGCTGACCCTGCCACTGGCGAGATTCGTCGTCTGTTCACAGGCGTATCCGGTGATGAGATTACTGGTTGTGCAGTGACTCCCGACCGGAAGGCACTGTTCACTAACACTCAGCATCCCGGTAACGGTGACCCCACTCGTACCAACTTCCCTGCGCCTACTGATGGTGTCACTATCCCCCGTGATAGCACCGTTGTAATCACCAAGAAAAATGGTGGCATTGTTGGTTCGTAGTCAGTGAATGGCTCAAGGGTCTGGCTTAGGCTGGGCCGTTGAGCCCACTGGGGGACTTGACGCAGTTTTAGTCCATTGATTTCGTTCTTTTAATCAACCGATAGAGTTATGAAACAAATTGTTTTGGCTGCAGCCGCAGCCCTAGGCGTAACTGCTTTTGCAGCGCCTGCCCAAGCAGTTAACCTTAAGTGGACTGTTGACTACACTGGCTTTTTTGCTGAAGATGCTTCCCTCAGCGGCTTTTTCGTTGCTGAAGATACAGCTGCTGCTGACGGCTTTGTATCTGGTGACGAGTTTGACAGATGGGAATGGAACTGGAGCGGCAACAGTGAAGTCGAAGCTTTCACGATTACGTCCCTAATCGGTGAAGCTGAATCATTTTTTGGTGAGTTTGGTTTCTTTGTAGATGGGACTCCTAATGAGCCCGCTGCTGGTGCAGATCAGGGTGTTTATCTCTCTGATGATTATGGTATTGATCTAGAGTTCTTGCTAGTTCAAAACTTTACTGCTGGTAGCAATTTCACCGGTACTACTACATTTGGTGATGTAACGGCTGCGGGTACTGTTACAGTATCTGATCCTGAAGTAGTTCCTGAGCCTGCTACTCTGTTGGGTCTTTTGACTCTGGCAGGGGCTGCTGCCATGGCTAAGCGCCAAAAGCAAGCGGCTTAAGCTAGCTAGAAACCTTTAGGCTTATAGATTAAACCCCTGTGACCCGGCGGTCACAGGGGTTTATTGTGTTTTTTATAATTTGCTAGTTCTCTGTTAATCTCCTCTTACGGAGATGTTTAAGATTGTTGTTTAATGTCTGATGGCTATTACAGTGTTTTTAACGACAGGCGGTTATGGCAATCGATATCTCGCGAGTTTGCTTGGGTAGTTTAGTGGCATTTTTGAGCCTTGGAGGCCTGCCGGTATCTGCCGCTGAACGAGTCAGTGTGACCTTGCAGGGGGATCAGGTGCAAAACTATAGTCGCTTGTTGGAACAGGCGGTGGCGGTGGGGAACAGTGCGATCGCAACTACCTTTGCCACTCATCCCGCTGCCGACCCAATCGAACTGACCATTCTCCTCAGCCGCAATGGTCAAATCTTACCCATCCTGATGGCCGAGGTCTCCCGTACAGACTGGCAACAGCAGCCCGATGTGCAAAACTGGGCCCGCTACAGCAACAGCGTGCGAATCTTGTTGGGCTATGCTACCCCTGTCCAGGTTGCCGTTCGTCCTCCTGTTCGTCGACCCATTATTGAAAACTCCGACCGCATAGACGAACTCGATTAACGTTTCTCTCGGAATGTGTCCTTAGGTAAACAATGTATGGCAGAAAATGCGGCTTCTATACATTCATATCGACCTAAAGTCTTTCAAACAAAAAATAATATTAACCCTACACTCTCTTTAATCACGTCTTAACTCCCTGGGAAAAAGCGCTTGCTAGAATTCTGGCGTTGCCTTGAGTTGTGTCCTAGCTCCAGACCATAGGTGATTGTTCTAGCGACACAACAGAACTACGTTTATTGTTTAACTTGCCTATCGATCGTCACGACAAGCTAGTATTTGCCTCATCCATTAGCGCCAAACTAAGTTTCTGCTGCGTTTTATGCCGTTGCTGATTTAGAGGATGAACCGATCAGTTAGATGGGTCATTAGGACAACAGCTTGCAGATAAAGTCATCCTGAGGATCAACAACGCCCGTTTTATTTCTAGCCTATTTTTGTTCCTAGAGAGGAGAAGACATCGTGGTTTCCGTATCTCGCCGTAAGTTTTTTGGGGTTATGGGGGCTAGTGCCGCCGGTGCATTAGCTGTTTCCCCCCTACAGGCCCTATTGGCCAAGAAAGCCTTTGGGCAAAACCCTACTGCAGACCCCTTTGGTCCACTGTTCCCTAAGCTCCCCGCCAACATTGACTCCCGATTTAGCCCTGTCTATAACCTCAAGGCTGCGGGTGCCATCCTAGAAGTCCCAGCTGATTTTGAGTATTGTGCCTTT
>CALBPH010000539.1 GCA_937899365.1 uncultured Leptolyngbya sp. | reverse complement strand
CCGCCTGTTGCTACAAACACTGCTCCGGTCGCCAATGATGATAGCGTCACCACTGACCAAAATGTAGCCGTTCAAGTCCAGGTTCTCACTAATGACTCTGATGCGGATAGTGATGCTTTGAATGTTGTTTCAGCGAGTGCAGGCGGCAACTGCAGCACCTTGATTGAGAATAAACAGGCTCTCTACACACCCAATGCAGACTTCTTCGGCACTGATTCATTTACCTATGAGATCAGTGATGGCAACGGAGGGACTGACACAGCTACTGTTACGGTCACGGTGACTCAAGCAGGTGACAGCGGCAGTGGTGGTCGAGTTGAAAACGGACTCTTGAGTCTGTACACCTTTGATGAAGGCAGTGGCAGCACTGTGTTCGATGTCTCGGGTGTGGGTAATGCCTTAAATCTAGAAATTGACACCCTGACTGGTATCAGCTGGGGCGATGGGGTTCTAGATGTCAATGCGCCCAACCTGATTGCCTCTAATCAAGCGGCTACTAAGCTGATCGATGGCATTACCCAGACGCAGGAACTTACCATCGAAGCCTGGATTACCCCAGACAACCTCACCCAGAGGGGCCCGGCCAGGATTGCTTCTCTCTCTGCCAATAGCGGTAACCGTAATGTGACGTTAGGGCAAGACAGAGACGACTATCAGGTTCGTTTACGTACCACCACCACTGGCAACAATGGTGTCAGGAAAACCGTTTCGTCTAGTGGTGCTCAGGCGGATACAGACCTAAGCCATGTGGTCTACTCCCGTGATGCCAACGGTCTTGCCAACCTTTACGTTGACAACCAATTGGTTGGCTCTAACACCATTGATGGCGACTTTTCGACTTGGAATGACCAGTACCAATTTGCCTTGGCGAATGAGCTCGATGGGGGTCGAGCCTGGCTGGGTAGTTATGACCTGGTGGCGGTTTACAACCAGGCCTTTGATGCCAGCGAAGTTGAACAGAACTATCTGGCAGGTGCTGACACATCTAGTGCGTTTGGTATCTAAGCACGCTTAAGGGCACTTCGATAAAGTCCAAAATAGCTATTGCTGATTTGAAAGGGTGAACCCATCGGTTGTATACCGAATCTTTCAGAGCGATTCATCCCGAGCATCAGCAATGACTAGACCTGTAGTCTCAATATGAGACCATAGTCAGGATTTAATCGAGGTGCCCAAGCAGCTGGATGAAGACAATCTCGATGGTGGGCTTTGGGCCAATAGTGTCTGTTTTTTGATTTTGAGAGCACCATAGTCCAAAAATAGAGATTTTTTAACCCATACCAGGGGCTCATAAAATATTAAGTTTTCAAAAAGATATCCATAGCAGGAACATCGACAGATTTAGCTATTGCTAGCGTGGTTAGGGCTATGAATTTAGCCTTTCAAAAACAGTCGCTTGTCAATAGAAATCTCTCTATAGAATCCTTTGTCATGTTAGCTGTCTTTTTGAAATCCATGCTTAGCGGTGGTTTAGCATCGCTTTTTCTGTTTTGCTTAGAATTACCTGCCCTGGCACAGTCCGTGGATCGGGTGCGGGCTAACCAGCTGGCGGATATTGCGTTTGGATATGCGATCGCAAATCAACCGACCAAAGCCATCCCACTACTCAAACAAGCAGAAACCTATGGCGGTGGAGACTGTTTTGAGGCCAACACCTGGTTAAAAATCGGTGTGGGCTATCGGGCCGCAAACCAGCCCGACAAAGCAGATACGTTCTTGACCCGAGCCATTGAGACCGCCAACCTGCGCACCCAAGAAAACTGTGCATCAAGTGGTACCTCTCCGGGGGAATCATTGCTCAATCGAACCGTAGACTACGCTGAAGCAGGCCATTTAGAGCTGGCGGCGGACATTGCCCAGCGCGCCCAGTCCTGGTCACAGCCGCTGGCCATGGCAGAAATTGCCGCTGAGTATAACAACGCTGGCCAACAGCAACAGGCTAAGCAGTTAGTAACCCGCTCCATTGAGATCGCCCGAGAGAGTGAAGCGGTACTAGACATCACCTATGCCAATCAGCTGTTACTAGCAGCAGCTAGCCGACTGTCCCAATTAGGACAACCCGAGCTAGCCAATTTTGTCATAGAGGAGGGTAACTTAACCCAGAGCCCACCAGCCGATACGGCAACGGTTGAACAAACCGATCTCGAAACCTATCAGATGTTAGCTCTGGCAAGACTGTTCATCGAGCTGGAACAGCGGCAGCAGGCCCTGGCACTGCTGGACAAATCGGTACTCACCATGCAGCCCTCACCGGAGTTTCCCCTGGAACTGATCTACAACCAAATAGAGGCGGCGGTGCTTTATCAGCAGTTGGGAAGTAACCAAGCAGATGACCTTTGGGAGCAGGCCACCGCAAGCGTACAGCTATCCGAGCCTCAAATGGTGGCCTTTGCGCAGGTGGCTCTCGTACGAGGCTATACCCAACAGACTAAATTTGAACAGGCCCATGCTTTAGCCAAATCTATTGAGAACACCAGAGAACGTCAGGCAGCCCATCGGGCCATCGCCACCGCCTACGCCAGAGCGGGTCGAGTCGATGATGCAAACCGTTTAGTCCAGTCGCAGGGTGCCCCTCAGGGCACCCGGGTCGAGATTATGCGAGCCTATTTAGACACTGAACAATATGCCCAGGCCCAGCAGATGGCTCAACAGCCCGATATGCTAGCGTTCTTGCCAGAAGTCGGACAGGCTTACTGTCAAGCAGAACGTCCGGAGAGTGTACTGCCGCTGTTAGAGCTGCTAGAGCCAGCCAGTGGAGACGTGGACCGATTGCGCAGATGTGCGGCGATTGAATTGGCTCAGCAGGGAGACTTTGACCAGGCTTTGGAGCTGGCTCAACCCATTGCGGATACAGACCATAGGGCGGGTACGATGATTGCGATCGCAACCCGACAAGCCCACACCGCCACCCAGTCATCCTGGCATCAGCTACTCAGCTGGCTACCCCATTCAGTACAGAGCTGGTTTGGCCTTTCCACCTCCCCAAACGCCATCGAAATTTTAGATCAGGCCCTTAGCCTTGTGCAGAAGAAAATATAGCAAACCATATACGTTTCGAGATGTTTTGTGACCAACCGAATTGAGTCGTAAAGAATGCCCATACAACTTCAGTCGGGCCAGCCTACCTAAGCTAAAATTTCAAGGCTATTTACTACTGTGAAGAGGAGTTTTTCATGAGTGCAGAATACGGTTTGGGGACAAAATGTCTACACGCAGGTCAAGAACCCGATCCGACCACAATGGCCCGCGCTGTGCCCGTCTACCTCACCACGGCCTATGCCTTTCGTGATACGGAACATGCTGCCAATTTGTTTGCCCTAAAAGAGTTGGGTAATATCTACACCCGGCTAATGAACCCCACCCAAGATGTTCTAGAAAAGCGGGTGGCGGCAATTGAAGGGGGGGCTGCCGCCCTGGCAGTGGCCTCTGGCACCAGCGCCATTTTCTACAGCATTATCAACATTTGTCAGGCCGGAGATGAAATTGTTTCCGCCAATACCCTATATGGTGGCACCTACACCATGTTCAAAGACATCTTGCCCCAGTTTGGCATCAAGGTGAACTTTGTTGATCCCCGCAACCCAGAGAATTTTCGACCAGCAATTACCGACAAAACAAAGCTGGTATTTTGTGAAACGGTCAGTAATCCGGGGTTAGAAGTGTCAGATTTAGACGCGATCTCAGCCATCGCCCACGACAACGGCATCCCCCTGATCGTCGACAGCACCTTCACCCCACCCTACCTGCTCCGGCCCCTAGACCATGGTGCCGACATCGTTGTCCACTCCCTAACCAAATGGATGGGGGGTCACGGCACTGGCATCGGCGGCATCATGGTAGACTCCGGCAAATTTGACTGGGCCTCAGGTAAGTTTCCCCTCATGAGTGACCCCGAGGCCAGCTACCACGGTCTGCGATTTGCCCACGACCTGGGTCCCCTGGCTCCCATTGCCTACACCCTACGGATGCGGCTGATCCCCCTACGAAACCTGGGAGCCTGCATCGCCCCAGACAATGCCTGGATCTTTCTCCAAGGCATTGAAACCCTGCACCTACGCATGCAGCGCCACTGTGAAAATGCCATGGCCGTCGCCGAGTTCCTACTACAGCATCCAGCCGTAGAATGGGTCCGCTACCCTGGCTTAGAAACCGACAAAGCCCACGACGTCGCCAAACGCTATCTAAAAAATGGCTTTGGTGCCATGGTCGTCTTTGGCATCAAAGGCGGTGCCGACGCAGGCAAACAGTTTATCGAACGGCTTGAGTTGTTCTCTCACCTAGCCAATGTTGGCGATGCCAAAAGCCTGGCCATTCACCCATCGTCCACCACCCATTCCCAACTGTCAGAAGCTGATCTGCAAAGCGCCGGTATTGCCCCTGAGCTAATCCGTCTAGCCATCGGCATTGAGGACGCCGATGACATTATCGGCGATCTTAAGCAGGCGTTAGCAGCTAAGAAATAGGAGCTGAAGAAAGGCCACTACCGAGAAAACTTCTCCAACGTTAAATCAATCTCTTCTCTAAATGAGAAAGAATTTAACCCCGGTTCCCCTGGATAAGGGGAACCAACGGAGGGGTCTCAACCGATAGCGCCATATGCCCGCTCGCCCTGACAGTTCCTCTTGGTAAGGGAAACCCAATACTGCCAAACTTATAACACCAGTAGTCTTTATTCTCTCAACATATACCCCCTCCCTCTCAACGCCTGCCTAATGAGTATTGGCCCAGTCCAAACCCAGTTTTTTCACCTCAACCAAACCTTCCCCCTAGATTCAGGAGAATCTTTTGACACAATTACCCTGGCCTATGAAACCTATGGCACCCTCAACAGCGAGGCCAATAATGCCATTCTGGTGTTTCATGCCCTAACCGGCAGTCAACATGCCGCCGGCATCAACAAATCAGTGCCGGGGGTAGCCCCACTGTGGACCGAGGAATGCGTCGTGGGTTGGTGGGATAGCTTTATTGGACCAGGAAAAGCGCTGGATACGGAGCGTTATTTTATAATCTGCGCCAACTATTTAGGCAGTTGTTATGGCTCAACGGGCCCCCGGTCAACCAATCCATCCACCAGAAAACCCTATGGCAGCCAGTTTCCCCAGGGCAGCGCCTGGGACGTTATTCGCAGTCAGCTATGTTTATTAGACTCCTTAGGCATTGATTGTCTGCACGCCGTCATCGGTGGCTCCATGGGCGGCATGTTATCCATTTTGTTAGCCACCCGTTGCCCGCAACGCGTCAAAAATGTGTTGCCCATTGCCACCGGGTTAGAAACCACCGTATTGCACCGCGTGCATAACTTTGAGCAAATTCTCGCAATCCGTAATGATCCCAAATTTCAAGCAGGCGATTATTACGAACAAGAACCCCCAAAAGATGGATTATTATTAGCTCGGATTATTTCCCATAAGACATTTGTGTCATTAGAGGTAATGGCAAAGCGTGCTAAACAAGAAATCACTGTAAAACAACCGATCGGGCATTTTTACGAACTGTCCAACCCAATTGAATCCTATATGTTTTATCAGGGAAAGAAATTTGCAGAGCGTTTTGATGCCAATAGCTATCTGCGAATTATGGACATGTGGCAGCGGTTTAGCCTAAATGCCCAGCAGCCCGACTTGTTTACAGCTTGTGCTCACCAGCAGTATCTAATTTTTAGCGTCGATTCTGATGTTTGTTTTTACCCAGAAGAACAAAAAGTGATTGTTCAAGCCCTAGAGGCAGCCCAGATGAATGTAAAACACATTACAGTGCATTCTGACAAAGGCCATGATTCATTTCTGCTAGAGCCGGATCTCTACGCGCCCTATATTCACTTTGTTTTAGGGTGAGAAACAAAACCTGCCATCAGAAAAATATTTGCCATCGGCCAATTGGCCACCAGGAATTAGCCGTTGCTGATTTAGAGGATGAACCGATCGGTTAGACAGGCTGTTTGACAGTATCTTGCAGAT
>CALBPH010000538.1 GCA_937899365.1 uncultured Leptolyngbya sp. | reverse complement strand
GGGTGAACCGGGGGTGGGTAAAACTGCGATCGCAGAAGGCCTAGCCCAGCGCATTATCAATCAAGACGTGCCTGAAGCCCTGTTTGAGCGCCGTGTGATCAGTCTTGACCTGGCGATGATGGTCTCGGGTACCCGCTTCCGGGGTGACTTTGAAGAACGCCTCAATCAGGTCATGGCCGAGGTGCGTGAGGCCCAGAACATTATTTTGGTGATTGATGAAATTCACACCTTAGTGGGGGCGGGCTCCCTAGAGGGCAGCATGGATGCGGCAAACTTGTTAAAGCCCGCATTGGCCCGAGGTGAGCTGCAGTGTATCGGTGCCACCACCCTAGAAGAGTATCGCAAGTACATCGAGAAAGATGGGGCCCTGGAGCGGCGCTTTCAGCGAGTGGTGGTCAATCCGCCATCTGTGCAAGACACCCTGGCGATTTTGGGCGGATTGCGTGGGCGCTATGAGCAGTTCCATCATCTGTCCATTACGGATGAGGCCTTAGAAGCCGCCGCCACGCTGTCGGATCGCTACATTAGCGACCGTCACTTGCCCGATAAAGCCATTGACCTGATTGATGAAGCGGGGTCACGGGTACGCCTGCGCTATTCCCAAAAAATCCCAGCGGGGGAAAAGCGTACGGCCCTGCGCAAGGTGCAAACCGAGATTATGCAGCTGATCGAAAATCAGTCGTTTAACCAGGTGGGTGAACTTCGCGTTAAAGAGCAGGGTCTTTTAGCGGAGCTCCTACCGAGCGATACGCCCCATCCAGAAGTGACCGACGAAGACATTGCCGATATCGTCGCCTCTTGGACCGGTGTGCCCGTGAGCCGTCTGACGGAGTCAGAATCTGCCATGATTCTGCATTTAGAAGATACGCTCCATGAGCGTGTGGTTGGCCAAAATGAAGCGGTTGAAGCGGTTTCTAAGGCGGTGCGCCGCTCCCGTGTGGGTATGCGCAACCCCAACCGCCCCATTGCCAGTCTGATTTTCTCGGGTCCCACGGGGGTGGGTAAGACCGAGCTGGCTAAGGCCCTGGCGGCGGCGGTCTTTGGGTCAGAAGACGCCATGATCCGCGTCGATATGTCGGAGTTTATGGAACCCCAGTCGACGTCTAAGCTGATTGGTTCTCCTCCGGGCTATGTGGGCTACGACGATGGTGGACAGCTGACTGAAGCAGTGCGCCGTAAGCCCTACACGGTTATTTTGTTAGATGAAATTGAGAAGGCCCACCCCGATGTCTTTAACCTGCTGTTGCAGCTGTTAGACGACGGTCATTTGAATGACTCTAAGGGGCGCAAGGTGAGCTTTAAGAACACCTTGATTATCATGACCTCGAATATTGGGTCTAAGGTGATTGAAAAAGGCGGTGGCGGTCTTGGCTTTGAGCTCAGCCTTGATGATGAAATGACCTCTCGCTACAACAACATTCGCAACCTGGTCAACGAGGAGATGAAGCAGTTCTTCCGCCCCGAGTTGTTGAATCGTATCGATGAGATTATTGTCTTCCGTCAGCTGATCAAGTCTGAAGTGGCGCAGATTGCCGATATTCTGCTGACTCAGGTGACCGGACGACTGGCCGAGCGGGCCATAACTCTAGAGCTAACCGATGCCTTTAAGCAGCATCTGGTAAATGAAGGCTATGACCAGGCCTACGGTGCTCGACCCATGCGTCGTGCCATCTCTCGTCTGGTGGAAGACTATTTGGCTGAAGCCCTACTGGCCGGGACGATCACCGATGGTGATACAGCCGTCTTTGATCTGGATTCTGATGATCAGGTGGTGGTTAGACCTGCTAAGCAGCCTGCCTTGGTCGGTGCTCGGATTTAATGAGTCTTGTAGGGATAGTGCCTTGTGCCTACCCGCAATACCTAGCAACTAGCCCATAGTTCAAAGCATAAGCCCTTAACCGATCAGAATTGGTTAAGGGCTTATTTTTTGAGGATTTCTCCATGCAATGGAATTCAGGTTTGTTGCTTGAAGTTATATGGGGCAACCCTAAGGGATTGCCCCTGCGAGTGTTTATGCCCGTTCCATTTCCTCAATCTGTCTGACCGCTGTCAATGCGGCATAGCTGACACCAGCGGTCCCTTCACCGGGATGTACGCAGTCACCCACCAGCCATAGTTTCGGAATGGGGGTGCGGGTGGCAAACCCAATGGGGCCAAAGGTGGATAATCGCTGGCCGATGCCGCCTACCATGCCCTGGTGGCGGGCGGTGTAGCGCTCAAAGGTGCGAGGGGTGCCAGACTCGACGTGGATAATGGTCTCTGGGGTGAGGTTGAAGAACTGGTTGAGTTTTGCGATCGCACCCGCCTCATAGTCCGCTTTCAACGCCCCATAGTCATTACATTTTTGCCATGCCTGTACGTCAGTAAATGACGACGCCACAATGGTGGCTTTCCCCTCGGGGGCACGACCATCCCCTGGACGACTCACCGACACAAACAGCGAATTATTTTCACCAATGGGACCGTCGTAGTCATAGAGAAACTGTAAATGGGGCGGACAATCCTCGGGAATCGCGGCTTGGTCCACACCGAGATACACCACAAATGCCCCCGACGATGGAATGAGCTTATCCACCCGTTGCTTATAGCCCTTAGGCGTTTGCTTGCCCAGCAGCGTGGTTAAATTTTGCACCGTAACGTTAGCCACCACATGGTCTGCAGACTCTAACCATGTCTCACCGGTTTTTTGATGGCGAATACGAATAAACCTTGGTCGGTTATTCTCCAATTGAATCTGCTCCACCGAGTGCCCAAGCAAAACCTCACCACCCAACTGTTTGATCGAATTGACAAGGGCATTGCTCAACACTTGCATACTCCCCTGCAAATGAAACAACCCTTGGGGCGCTTGGGATACCCCCAGAGCTGTCGCCGCATATAGTAGGGCCGTGTCATCGGCACCGACCTGGGAATAAAGCTTGAGCTGAAGATCTAAAAATGTTTTGAGCCGTCTATTCCCATAGAGACCGTACCCTTTAAGCATTTGCCCCACGGGCGAGAAGGTGTAGGGCACCGGCAGCAGCGTACCAGGTCGCAATGAGTTAGCTAGCTGCCAGGTAGCCCACAGATTCCGCGGCGGTAATACCGGCTGCCTGGTCTGAAACCGCCAGCTGTAATTAAATAGAGCGCCTAATTTTTGCCAAAATGGCTCACTGCCTGGAAATTGTTGTTGACGTTCACTTTGCCATTGTTTGGGGTCGCGCCAAACGCTAATCGGTGTTGTTTCCCCCGGCAGAAAGACAGCACAGGCCGGATCGCAATGCTCGGCCGCAGGCAGCTCTAATCCCAATTCCGAAAAAATTTGATGATGAATGCCGCCAGGCTCTAGCCCCGCCACTTGGGTGGCGCCCACATCAAACGTAAACTCCCGTCGTCGAAAGGTAGACGCACAGCCCCCCGGCACCATGGCCTGTTCAAACACACAAACCCGATAACCGCGCTTGGCCAATAGGGCCGCCGCCGTCAAACCGCCAATCCCAGCCCCAATGACGATGACCTTAGGCCGACGGTGAGACGATTGGGAATTCATTTGGGAATTCATCGATGGGGCCATGTTTACATTTGTTAACCTAACCCCAGTGTAACCTCCAGTGTCCCTGGTTATCGGGGGTTAGCAGTAAATCTGGCTGTCGAGCTTAAGCAGCCGTTGCCTATTGTCCATCGCTAAAAAGTGCAGCTGACCCGAGAACACAACCGTCAAGGTATTGCGCTGAATATCGTCAATCACTAAAACGGTTTGGTCATCCACTTCCACATGCTCTGCTTTGAGAACACGACGGGGCTGTTTATCCGGTTTGGGTAAAGTTCCTTCAGATAGGACAATACCTAACGTTTTGGTTGCTTTAACCAGTAAAAAAATAGGTTCATTGGGCTGAGCTTGATGGGTAACGGTTTCAGGTAACCATAGGGCATCCCACAAAAAGCACAAAACACTTTCCCCATAGGTTTCAGCACTCTGATAAGTGCCTAATAAATGGGAGTCATGCAAGGTGTAGATGTGGCTAAAATGGCTGAAAGGCTGACAGATACCTCGATGCCAGGGCAGTGTACCCAGCAAAATGTTTTCGCAAAGCCATCGCGGCAGGGTTGGTTTGGTGCTAACAAATACCATAGTCAAAGCGTATGGGCTGAAGACTCAAAAATGACAATGAGATAAATCCCCCGGACAAAGTCAGAAGCTTTTGGCTTAAATTGCATTATAAATCGCGGTTTTCCTCAGAAAACCCCAATATTTGACCTTAAATGTAATCTGTGTAAAGAAAAAAGGCTTCTTATGAAGCGTCATAGAATTATTCCTACTAACCCTATGAATTCCGCAGCTTCTTAATGAATTTTTTTAGGTGAAATTTACTTCTGTTAGGGAAATAACATCTCTTATAGTTTGTCAGTGGTCAGGTTTAGGGTGATGACCATCTAACACGAGCGACAGGGAATTTTGAGAACATGTGCCTAGCCGTTCAAATCTTTTTGGGGAACTCATCAAAATGCGACTCATGCTATTTGATGATGTTCTTTCTTAAGAACTTGATGACACCATCACATAGAGTTAAGTGATTTGGGCTCAAGATGATGCCAATAAAAAAATAGGACTATTGGCAGTAACTTACATAAAAAGCCCGTCTCTATTCTGCGTAGTCGATTGTTTGATCTATCTGTCGTAAGGATGGAGATGGTTGTTCTAAACAAACGACGATAAGATTTATCAGCAAGATACTTACTGCTAGCAACAGATATACGTCCTATAACCATTAAAATTCCAAGAAATCTACTGCAGACGTAATGGAATTGTGGAATACAAGAGAATTCACACTGTCACCATAGGCACTTCGAGACATAGCTTTATTTGGGCCGTTGCTGCTCCTCGATATGATTTTATCTACGAGATACCGTCCCATGGCATATCTCACCGATCGGTTATTCCTCTAAATCAGCAACGGCTTATTTAGAAGCCACGTACTCATAAAGATGGGTTCATTTGTAAAACTGGTTCATTTGTAAAATTTAGGTTATATTACGTAAAGATATACAGTTTAATGCATAGCGCTTAGTGCTTGAGAGTATATAGAGGCTAGTTTCTAAAGACCCATAGAGGGTATCTTTTCTATAAGTTCCTTTCCAGTTATTGTGCTTGTTAGTGCATAGCTTCCCAGGCGTGACCTTGCACACATACTCTGTAGAAAATTTTTCTAAATGGTTTTGTATAACCAATCTGTTGCTTTTCTTTCTTCGAAAAGTTATTCCTTCTGTATATAGACGGTTGTTGAGGCTGTTCGCCCTATTCCCTAAAGCGCATTTCCTAAGAAAGCAGGCCAAGGCTAGAATTTTTTCTCGTATTTCAGCACACAAAAGCCAATACTGTGCTTATAGTGTGTAACTGAGTAAAGTCTAATACCTGTAGCGATTATCGATAAGTGTGTGCTGGTGTTCTATGGGGCATGGTTCCCTGGGCAAGTAGGGTAGGCTAGGCATTGTCGTTTCACCCGCTGTCACCAAGCCAGAAAAACTGGTCATTACACCGTGTGTTCAAAAGAGATGTGTCCAAAAGAGAATAGTGGCCTCAATTTGACAAGCAAGTCTTGACCATAGTAAATGTTCTGATGCATTAAGGCATTTGATGGCAGGCTAGCTGTTATCTCTCAAAGCTTATGGAGATATCTATTGTGCTAGGTGATCTGATTTAAGCCACCTTAGTGGATTTGTCTTAGCGATATGTCCACCACCTGTAGTGTTTTATTCCCTGCTAGAAAAGAGTTTTGTGATCTGATTCCATATCTGTGATAAGTACGTACTTAGCCACTTAAGTTATTCAGATATTGTTATCCCTTGTTGACAGTAACTATGCAAAATTATTTTTTAGCTGTCTCTACCGACCTATTCAGAGACGCATTTCTCCCTAACTTGGTCTTGGCAACATTGTTGTTAGGCTATTCTGTTAATCAAAATCCTGCAGTTGCCCAGT
>CALBPH010000537.1 GCA_937899365.1 uncultured Leptolyngbya sp. | reverse complement strand
CCCTACCGGTTTAGATTGCCATTGCCGCCCCCAACGCTCAAGCTCTGCTTGAACTTGCCCGTGAAGCCAAGCACCTTCAAAATGAGCTGCATCCCACATCAATGCGCTCTGGGGGAAGCTACGATATTTTGCCTAAGCAGCAGCTTGACGTACAGCTGACGGTTCTAGAGCAGCCAGGCCGAGCAGAACTAACCCAGGCATTAGAGCAAGGCCGCTATCAGGTTTTGCACTACGCAGGGCATAGCAATATGGGTAATGCCGGCGGTGACCTGTACCTAGTTAGCCGTCAGACGGGCCTGACCGAGCGGATTAGTGGAGAAGACTTAGCGGGACTTTTGTCTAATAACGGTGTCCAACTGGCGGTCTTAAACTCTTGCCGAGGCGCCTATGCCCAAAATGCCCAGCCTGAGGTCGGTTGGCACGAACAAAACCTGGCCCATGCCCTCGTTAATCGTGGCATTCCTGGGGTGATTGCCATGGCCGAACGCATCCCTGATGATGTTGCTATTACCTTTACCCAACTGCTTTATCGCAATCTTAAGCAGGGCAACCCCATTGACTTGTGCCTCAATCGTACTCGCCAGGGGCTAATTTCGGCCCACGGTTCCCATCACAGCTATTGGGCACTACCTATTTTGTACATGCAGCCTGGGTTTGATGGCTATCTTGCCAGCAAACCCGGCACCCACAACAGTGCCCTTGATCAGCTCCTGAGTGAGTCTGAATCTGCCCTGGCGGCCCTGGAGCAGACGCCGCCGGTGGCTGATGAGGGCATCAACCCAGCGACCCAGCGACCGACTGTCAAGGCTTCGTTAGACACGGCCGATCTAGATAATGTGGTGGAAACCGTAGAGCTAGAGGATATCCTCAGCTACAACGAAGAAGATGCCTCGACTATGACGGAGTTGGTAGAGCAGCTATCGCAGACGTCAGAGCCCGACGAAGTCATGCTGGCGGATGTGGATGAGTCGTTGCTGCCAGAGACCTTGGAGACACCGGGGTTAGATCTGTATGATCAGCTGCCTAAAAAGCCTGCCCAATCGCCTGCTGAGGATGGCGCAGCCGATGATAAAGCTAACGATGGGGACGCAACTGAAGCAACTATTTATGGCGAGGACCATCCCACTTCATCGACATCAGAGGAAAGTCGCCCCTCGGCTCCTAGACATCGCCAACGGCAGGTGGCGATGGGGGTGGGGGTCGCTGCCCTAATGGCGTTAGCGGGCGTGGGTATTAGCGATCCTCTCAATGTATTTTCCCCGTCGCCTCAGTCGCCTGATACTGCCGAGGTGTCACCGGAGATTTTAGAAATTAGTGGCATTGCCAGCGGTGATCCGGAAAGCACGGTCAAAGCCCTGAGCAAAATGGCTGCCTCAGGAGATCAAAACCAGGCCCTGGCGCGGATTACTGAACTGGGTAGTATTGACGACCCAACGTTGCTGTTTTCAAAGGGACAGCTGCAGTGGGACATCCTGAATCAGGGGTCCTTTGTCGATAGCACCATCGGTCCGGCTGAGGTTGTGAGGTCGTGGCAAGACACGTTAGAGGTGCAGCCCAACTGGTTAGATGCCCAGGTTGCCCTAGGGTTTGCCTACTATGAACAAAAGCGATATCAGGCGGCGATCGATATCTGGCAAGATGCTCTGGATACGGGGAAGGTTTATCCCATTCCTATCCTGACGCTGCATCGAGATGCGCAGAACACCGATATTCAAAATGCCCCTGCTCAACTCCATGCCCACATTGGATTGGCCATGGCCCACTATCAGCAGGCTGAACAGGGGGCAACTGACGGTGACAAACTACCCTTGTTGGCGGTAGCGGTCGACCATTGGAAAGATGTGATTCAGGTTGCTGAGAATAAAGATGTGACGGCTGGGGATTTATCCTCCCACTGGCTGTGGTCAGAGCAAGCCTTGGCAGATTGGAGTAAAGCCCGCCCAGAAATTGCCAATTATGTCAGTCAGGCAAATTAACAAATAAAATACTGAATCAATTTCTTTTGATTGAAATTGACCAAAACAAAGGCATCTGCTTTCGCCTTTTGCAGATGCCTTTGTTTTGGTCAAATAATCGATTTTGTTAGAATCCCCTAACATCAGATCGACCAACAATGTTAAAAATCAAACAATATAGTTTTTACAATTACTGATACTTGTCTAAAGCAGTATAAAGACAATTAGTTAAGCTTTCCTGGCTGTCGGTATTCTTTTTCCCAACAACGCTCTAAATGGTTAAGATTATGTCTTTGCCAAAACCTTAACGGACTGAAAACAGTTTTGTGCTTGGGGCTAAAGACTGGTTGTTGAAGGTACTGCCAAAGTGGAAATTTCATTATCGAGTGGCTCAGCAAAACAAACGAGTACGGGAATCAAAGGCAGATGTAAGTAAAATCAGCGTAAAATGCATCAATTAAAATGCATAAACTTGCCCATGGTTTAGTTCTAACCACAAGTTACCCAAAACGCTGCCTGTAAACCTATATCAAGATTAATAATTTCAAGTTTTCTTACATCTATATTCTTCTACTTGAAAGCTATCCTCCTTCAGTATAAACACCTTATTTTTTGCTAATTAATCTTGTTCCAAAGTTGGAAAAATACTTCACTCAGCTTAAACAAAAAAAATAGTAAATTCGGGCACCTACCGCTAGCCAAAAGATACCTAGAACGGTGTTAGTCTCATTGAGACCATGGCAGATGGGGCTATTCCTTAGACAAATGGTCTTGGAATAAGTCTAGGGACAAAAAATAAAACATCCGCTCGATGACGGATGTTTGTAAACAGAATATGAAATTTGAAATGGAGCTGACGGGAGTCGAACCCGTGTCCGCCCTGAGTAATAACACGCCACTCATTCACAGGCTTAGCCTATCTAACCCTCAAGGCGGGAGCCGTTCATTATCCCGAACGTAGGATGCTCTGGTAAAGGTCTTTGTTAGGTTTCTCACCAGAGAAATTAACCTAACGCATCCGTTGGGGTTAGGCTTACCACCCTTAACGGAGTCAGGTGATAAGCGCTCGAACCTATGAGAGGTGTTTAAGCGGCAGCTACAGCTACGTGCTTACGAGCAAAAGGTACGATGTTGTTTGCATCTGTATTTAGTTGAGCCTTGATTTACGAGAGTGGACTCACTCTCGGCCTGTATCACAACGCGACTTTCGTCAAAACGTCGAAACCGTTACAGCCCCTCGCATCAATCCGTAAGATTAACTGACGGAGCATCTTCCATTATAAACCGTGTTTTCAGATCTGGCGCTGCTGGTTGCTTAAACGATTTTGAATCTTGCTGTTGGTTAAGGGGGGATGGTTTATGTGACTGATTAGCTTTAATAAACTAAATCGGTTGTCTTTTAACTTATAATTAATTATTGAGATTGAGATATATGTATCGCCTAGCATTCAAGCTGCCTTGATATTTCGTGGGTTCGTTCCCGATAATTTGTGGGCTTTTGTGAATGATTGCAGGTTCGGGCGATGGGTCTTGAAATGTTTGGTTCATGGGCCAAAGACGAGTATCACAGGTATTCCTTCAATTAGTAGTAGGGGTTATAAGGTAATGAGCAGCGACGCAGCGGAAACCACTAACACAGCAACTCAGTCATCTAGTTCTTCGGGCCGGACTCAGAAAAAGACTACGACGTCTTCCGCTAGTAAGAGTGGCGGCATTGTTAAAGCTCAGAAGCCTGACATCATTGTGTTGGCAGATAATAGTCGTGTTGTTGAGACCAACACGTTGCCTAATAACCGACCCGTCACTGTGAGTGATGTTGATGTAGTCCACAATTTGTCATCGGCTGGAGTTCGTCCAGTTATGTCTGACAATTTTGAGATTGCAAGTACTGACCACTTGCCCGGTCATCGTCCCGTAGCGGAGAGTACGCTGGTCGTCTCTCACTTGGATACGATGCCTGGTCATCGCCCGATTGCGTCTAATGATATCGACGAAGACCCTGTTGCTCTAATGGGTTATTTAGATTAGACGTTTAGCGCCTCTCTAAAATCTAAACGTAAACGTATGGGGGCGGTCCATGGACCGCCCCCATACGTTTTTGGGTTAGTCCAAATTATGGCCGGTCAATTCGACGAAAATATCCTCTAGGTTAGAGGGGCGGGTCATCATGCCGGTTTTATCGGGTTGCTGATCGAGGTATTGGTTGGCATCTTGAAGTGTGGGAAAAAAGTTATAGCTCCAGCGATCGCCGGTTTGTTTCATGACGATGCCTTCGCCGTGTTGCGATCGCAACTCCGCCAGGGTCCCCATTTCAATTAGCCGCCCTTGGTCCATAATGCCGATGCGATCGCACAGATATTCCACCTCTTCCATGTAGTGGGTGGTCAGCAGCATGGTCATCCCCTTTTTCTTATTTAGATCCAGGATGATTTCCCACAGCCGACGTCGGGTTTGTGGGTCTAACCCGACGGTCGGTTCATCGAGAAAAAGAATTTTAGGCTGATGCAGCAGGGCACGGGCAATCTGCAATCGGCGCTTCATGCCGCCGGATAAGGTTTTAACCGGATCATCACGGCGCTCAGACAGTTCCACATAGGCCAGCCACTGGTCGATGTCACGCTGGCGTTGAGGATTAGGCAGATGGTGCATTCTGCCATGGAATTCCATATTTTCCCAAACCGACAAATCGCCATCAACGCTGGTTTGCTGGAGCACCACCCCAATCTGACGCCGCACCTCCGCTTTTTGTCGATAGACATCATAGCCAGAGACCACGATGTCCCCCTGGGTGGCCCGAGTCAGCGTGGTCACCATCCGAATGGTGGTGGACTTGCCTGCGCCATTGGGGCCAAGCAGACCAAAGATTTCGCCTGGTTGAATGGTTAACGAAAGATCGTTAACCACACAGGTGTTGTTATAAACTTTGTGAACGTTACGCAGGCAAACAGCCGCCACCATGGGATGTCTTTAAAAAATTGGAGTGTAGCTATAGTTGTAAAGCATTGATGTCCATGAGAGCAAAGATCAGCAACCAAGTTTTATTTATCCACCAAGATGACGTGCCCCCTTACAAAAAGCAGGGGGCCATGGTGCGTAATAGCTATTTTTGGGCGCTTAAGTCCATTGCTGATCGAGCCGGGTTCTATAAAGATTGGGAATTTGACGAAACGGTTTGGATTGCCCTAGCCCGCATGCTGATGTCATTCACAGAGTCAGGCTACCTGGGCTACCGGGAAACCGTATTAGAGTTTCACCCTGAGGACACAATTCCGCCAGAGCTAAAGACAGTGGCAACCTGGAGTGAGCCAGAAGAGGAGCAGACATAAAAAAGGACAGACCTGAGCCTGCCCCCTTGTTCTCTGACTGTAAGTAAAAATTCAATGGAAAATTGGAGATATCTCTTCTGTCTGAGTGACCTGAGCAGGCCGGCTTACATCAAGCCCAGCTGGGAAAGGATGCCTTGGCCAGTCATAAACTCAGTTGCTAGACCGATGATGAAACCTAGCATGGCCAAGCGACCATTCCAGTTTTCAGCGATTTCAGTGAAACCAAACTTTGTGCTTTCTTCTGCCATGATTCAGTGGGTCCTTTCGACGAAACGTTAAGATGTGTAACACCTTGTGATCAAATATTAACGGTTATTTTTTGAATCGGCAACGATTGTTTTTAAAAACTTGAATAAGCCTTGGATAAAGGGTTTGAGATGTTTGTCAGGAACATTTTGGGTGCCTGTCGGGTGGTCATTGGGCGGTTATCCGGTGGCGGTTACGATTAGGGTGATGACGATAATAGCTGCGATCGCAACTGCCAATGCCACCTTCCATTTTGCCACCGGACGCTCTCCCATCACGGTTCCTGTCTGGGCATTGATCATCACCTGATAGGTTTTACCGCCGTAGCGATAGGTGGACATCCACACCGGTAATAAAATATGCTTAAACGTTTCCTGGCTAAAGTCCGTGGATACTGAGTGAATGCGCTGCGTATCACCCCCAAAGTCGGAC
>CALBPH010000536.1 GCA_937899365.1 uncultured Leptolyngbya sp. | reverse complement strand
CAGCCAGACTACAGCCAGGGCTTAGTCACCGCATCAATCTTCCCCTGCTCGTCATCGGTCAGCATCCACCCCAGGGCTCCGGCATTTTGTTTGGCCTGCTTAGCATTCTTCGCCCCTGGAATCGGCACCACACATCCCTGACCTATTAGCCAGTTAAGCGCCACCTGGGCCGGTGTCTTGTCATAACGCTGCCCCACCTCTTTTAAAGTGGCGATCACGGGCTCGATCTTACGCAGATTATCCTTACTAAACCGTGGATCAATCCGCCGTGCCCCCGTCGGCGGCTGATAGGTTTCCTCCGTATATTTCCCCGTGACCAATCCTTGCGCTAGGGGGCTATAGGCCAGGATTGTGACCCCTAAATCTTTGGCCGCACCCAGCACACCATTGGACTCAATTTTGCGATGTAAAAGAGAATACTGCACCTGGTTAACCGCCAGGGGAATCCCTCGCTCCGCCAGATAGGCATGGGCCTTATGCATTTGGCTAGCCGAATAGTTGCTGACACCAATAGATTGAATCCGGCCCTGGTTTACTTCGTCCGCCAGGGCATTCATCAGCGTCTTTTGCCCCATTAAAAAGTCAAAGGGCCAATGGACCTGATAGAGCGCCACCGTTGGCAGCTGCAGTCGCTTTAAACTCGCCGTTAGGGTATCGGCCACGGCCTGGGCATTAAACCGCCAGGGTAGGGGGAAATATTTGGTCGCCACCGCCACAGGCGCATCCGTCCCTTGGATAAACTGCCCCAGCAGCTCCTCAGATTTGCCCAGACCATAGACTTCAGCCGTATCAAAAAATGTGATTCCCGCCGCTAGGGATGCCTTAAACGCCTGTTGCACATCATCGACACCATAGTCTTTGCCATACTGCCAAAACAAAGAGTCCCCCCAGGACCAGGTCCCCACTCCCAGGGCGGGAATTTCAGGACCGTTGGGGCTCAAGGTCACCGTTTGCGATCGCGACGATTCTGCCATAGTCTCCATTAGCTCTAATCTGCATGCTCACCCACAAAAATAAAGGATGCGCCAGAAACGCATCCCCTATTCACTAAATTCTAAAACTAAACGCTAAACACAGGAACGAGATAACGCCTCTGCCCTAGCTGGCCAAATACTCACGCATGTCTGACTGACGCTTACGCAGACGGGTAAGGGCCTCGCGCTCAATCTGACGCACACGTTCACGGCTAATGCTTAGCAGCTCACCAATTTTAGCCAAGGTCATATGCTTGCCGTCATCTAGACCAAAGCGAAGATGGAGAACCCGCTGCTGCTGGGGCGTTAGCTCAGCCATCAGCCGGTCTAAATCCTTACGCAGCAGTGACTGGGTGGCATAGGCCTCCGGAGACTCACCGGGATCTTCCAACAGGTCACCCAGGTTTGTATCCTGGTTGTCGCCAATGCGCAGATCCAATGACAGCGGTGTGCGAGATTTTTCTAAATAATCCCTAACCTGCTTAGGCGTCAGCTTCACCTCATCCGCCAGTTCAGCGATGGTGGCGGCCCGACCCAGCTTTTGAGAAAGCTGACGCTGGGCTTTTTTAATTTTGTTAAGTTTCTCAGTAATGTGGATGGGCAGACGGATGGTGCGGCTTTTCTCAGCAATTGCCCGGGTAATCGCCTGACGGATCCACCAGTAGGCATAGGTAGAAAAACGATAGCCCTTCAGCGGGTCAAACTTTTCTACACCGCGCTGCATACCGATGGTGCCTTCCTGAATCAGGTCCAGCAAATCAACGTTGCGCTTAATGTACTTTTTAGCAACCGAAACAACCAAACGAAGATTGGCTTCAACCATGCGCCGCTTTGCCAGCTCGCCAGCGTCAATGGTCTGCTTTAGTTCATCGACTGAGAGCTCGGCTGCCTCAGCCCATTCGAGATCGCTAGGTTCGCGGTCCAGGCTCTCCTGCAGTTCGGTGCGACGGGCTTGCAGGGCAACAAACCGTTGAACCTGCTTTCCATAAACGACTTCCTGATCGTGGGTTAAAAGAGGTACTCGCCCAATTTCCTTTAAATAGGTGCGAACCAAATCGCTGGACGTCTGAGGAGCTTTCATAGTGTGACAGAGCGCAAAACTACAGAGGAATCGTAAAACTGCCCCTCAAGCTAGAAGGGTGGAAGACACAATGTGTGAACGTAGAGCGAATAAGTGTGCTGAAAAGAGCAAATCCATAAACCCTTGGTGAATCTGTCGAACTAAGCTACCAGGATGTTTCTTCACATAGGTAAAAGGAAACAAATATGGGTCGATACAGATTGTTATGACGACGGGCCATCAACCTTGAATCAGGGATGAACCTCCATGAACTGCTCAATAAAGTAGTGATGCTGCGTTTGTATGAACCCAGATTATCATAATTTTAAGTAATGTAACTTTTATTAGAAATACTTTTTAATCTTCTCCGCTTAATTTTTTAGCGGCTGTCCAGTATCTCTTAAACCGTTAGAAGTTAGACTAATTGATTTGTATAGGCTTAGCTGCATCAAACGTGACAAAATCTGACCTAGGTGCTCGATTGTTTTTGAGAGTCCTGTCTGAGGGATGGTGAGTTCCATTAAGTTTTTAGACGTTTATGGTTGCTAAATTGAGCCAGACTATGCGTCATTGGCTCTCCAATGAGGTCTCCACCATGCAGTGCGCCCTAGCCTAGCAGCAGGCTATCGTTGTTGAGGGCATCGCCAGCAAAGCGGTTGAGTAAATCATTTATGGTGAGATTGCCCTTTTCTGAGCCAAACGTATCAAAAACGATGCGGCCTTCGTGGAGCATGAGTAGGCGATTGCCCACCGCCAGGGCCTGACGCATACTGTGGGTGACCATCAGCGTGGTTAAGCCATGCTCTGTCACTAGCTGCTCGGTAAGCTGCATGATGTAGTGGGCGGTTTTGGGGTCCAGGGCCGCCGTATGCTCATCCAACAGTAGGATTTTGGCCGGGGCTAGGGTGGCCATCACCAAACTGAGGGCCTGCCGCTGTCCACCGGAGAGGAGACCGATGCGATCGCAAAGTCGATCCTCTAACCCCAGCTCTAAGCTTGCCAGCCTGGCTCGAAACTGATCTCGAAACCGATTATTTAGCGCCGGTCGTAGCCCCCGCGACTGCCCCCGCCGAAAGGCCAGCACCAAATTTTCTTCGATAGTTAGCTCAGCACAGGAGCCCGCCAGCGGATTCTGAAAAACCCGCGACACCAACGTCGCCCGCTGTGCCGTTGGCCAAGTCGTGACATCCTGAGTCCCGACAGTGACCCGACCGCGGTCGCTCAAAATGTCACCGCTAATAATATTGAGTAGCGTAGATTTACCCGCCCCATTGCTACCAATAACCGTAATAAATTCCCCAGCAGCAATATCCAAATCAATCCCCAGCAAAGCCGGTTTAGCCAGGGGCGTCCCCGGATTAAACGTCACATGAATATCGGTCAAAGAAATCATTGATGGCGGGTGGGTATGACCCACCGAACAAGAGAAAATCGGGCGTTGCTGATCCCCGGCATGAATTTATCTGGCAAACATGGGCACATCGCGTATCTCACAGAGCGGTTCATCCCACAAATCAGCAACGGCAAAAACCGCAAACCCCAATGGGAAGATGGGCACAGCCCATTATCGTTTGAATTTTGCCAAAAGATTTGCCTGGGGTAGCACCAGCGCCAACACCACAATTAACGCCGTTACCAAGTTCAGATCCTGGGCCCGTAACCCCAGGAAATCGGCATTTAGCGCCAGGGCAATCACCAAACGGTAGATCAGACAGCCTAAGATTACCGCCAGGGTGGCCCAACGCACGGTGCGGCTAGGAAAAATCGCCTCTCCTAAAATCACCGTGGCCAGCCCCACCACCACCGTACCCACCCCCAGGGCCACATCAGCAAACCCGTTAACCTGGGCAAACAGCGCCCCCGATAGGGCCGCCAGGGCATTACTCATGGCCATACCCAGCAATATCAGCCGGTCGGTATAAATCCCTTGGGCCTTCGCCATCGTAGGGTTTAGCCCCGTTGCCCGCATGGCCAACCCCAGGTCTGACGTCAGAAAAAAGTCGATGGCAAGTTTTGCCAGCCCCAGCCCCACTAATAAAATCACCCAGATCGGCAGCCCGGTATCTAAGCCATCAAACAAGGTGGGCTGATTGAGCAGCGGGACATTGGGTCGCCCCATAATGCGTAGGTTAATGGAGTAAAGGGCAATCATGGTGAGAATGCTGGCCAGCAGATTGAGGATATTAAACCGCACACTGAGGCTGGCAGTACACAGCCCCGCTAACGCACCGGCCACCATGGCCACAGCAGTGGCCAGCCAGGGGTTAACGCCCTGGGTGCTCAGGGTGGCAACAACGGCTGCTCCCAAGGGGAAACTGCCATCTACGGTCAGATCTGGAAACTTGAGCACCCGAAAGGAGAGGTACACACCCAGGCTAAGAAAACCATAGAGTAGACCGGTTTCAATGGCTCCAAGAAAGGCAACGAAAGACATGCAGAGAAGTCAGTGGAACGTAGATGGGCTAGCCTCTTAATATATATACCGTTATGTATCCGATGAGTTTTTGGATAATAGTGTGAACCTATGGCCT
>CALBPH010000535.1 GCA_937899365.1 uncultured Leptolyngbya sp. | reverse complement strand
TGACAGTTTCAGACAGCGTAGCTAAGACGCAAAATTCCCTGGGCTTCCACCTGTGATTCTATAAATCGAAGAGGAATCACATCACCATTCTCAGATGTTAGATCGTTAAAAAATGTTTTCTGAGATGTTCCACCCACCAGGGTCGGATGTACAAGCAGGTGTAGTTCATCAACTAGCCCTGCCCTGAGCAACACGCCGTTCAGAGTGCCACCACTGTCAACCCGTACAACCGTGACTCCAAACATCGTTTAAAGTTTATCTTTGCTGCCAGATTTTAACAGTGTTATCTGCACTGCCGCTAACAATTACGGTGCCGTCTAAACTACAGGCAACAGAATGGATAGGGGCCTGATGCCCCGTTAAGGTATCAATATGTTCTCCCGTATTGGCATTCCATCGCCTGACTGTCTGATCGTAACTACCGCTGATTAAAACCTGACTATCAGAACTAAACACTAAGGAACTAACCGCTTCAGAATGACCCTTGAGTTGAAACAGTTTTTTTTGATAATGGCGATTCCACATGACAATATCTGTGGCACTGCCCGCTGCCAGGAGAGACCCTTGGCGACTTAGGGCAATTGCCCGATTGGGTTGGCCCTTGATGGGAAACGAGCGGATCAGTTTGCCTGTTTTTGTGTGGCGCATGCTGAGGGTATCGCCCTCTCCTCCATAGACAATTGTTTTGCCATCCCACCCCATGGCTAGGGCTAAGATTGAGTCTGGATAGTCCTTGAGGGCATAGATTTCTTTGCTGGTCTTTAATGACCATAGACGTACCGTCTGGTCTAAACTAACACTGACTAACGTCTGATTGTTTGGGCTAAAGGCCAGGTCTGTGACGGTCCCTGAATGTCCTGAGAATAAACTGCCAAAGGAACGGGTTAATTCTCCTGTGCGTATGTCCCAAATTTTGACGGCATTGTCAGTGCTGCCAGTGGCAACAAGTTTGCTGTCCCCACTGAGCGCTACACAATGAATTTCATTGCTATAGTCGCTGAGGGTTTTGAGCAATTTTCCGGTCTTGATGCTCCAAAGCCTTAGGGTTTTGTCGTGGCTGCCTGTAATTAGATTTTTGCCATCCCTGGTGATAGCCACGGCGGAAACAATGCCTGTATGGCGAGACAGGGTATGAATGCATTGCCAGCTAGACGGGGGTGTTGCTGTTGAGGACGATGTATTTGGGAC
This sequence comes from uncultured Leptolyngbya sp., assembly GCA_937899365.1. Lineage (GTDB taxonomy): Bacteria > Cyanobacteriota > Cyanobacteriia > Phormidesmidales > Phormidesmidaceae > Leptothoe. The sequence continues at coordinate 3,370 of CALBPH010000535.1, read as the reverse complement.
TGAGGGGGTGGTCTGTTGCTCTAATTCACGCATCCGTTGGAAGTCGGCATCGGCCAGATCGTCATACCCGCGACGGAAGTAGGCCTGACTGCGGTAGCGATAGGCTTCTTTGTGGTGAGGGTTAATTCGAATTGCCCTAGAGAGAGTTTCAATGGCGGCTCCATATTTACGAGCTTTAAATTGGACTAACCCTTGCTGAAATGCGATGTCAGCGTCGGCAAGGGATTCAACAGCGGTCTTTTGGGAAGCGGCAGACCGACTGCGCGCGCCAAGCTCAGCCACTTTTTTGAAGTCAGCGTTAGCCCTTTGGTGTAAGCCCAGCTGTTCTAATGTGAATGCTCGGGCTTGATAAGCTTTTAAGTAATCGGGCTTTTTACGGATGGCTTGGGTAAAACTCTCGACAGCCTGGTGTGGATTGCCGGCTTGAATAGAGGCAATTCCTGTTTGGTAATAGTCTTCGGCCCTGAGGGAGCGAACTGAGACCCTAGGGCTCAGATTTTGTGGATCTGGGTGAGCGTGGTGAAGCAGCTGCTCGTAGGCTTCTTTAATGAGTTCAAATTTTTCTCGGGCTGTTTTTAATTGCTGGGGTTGGTTTAAAAACTTATCTGGATGCCACTGCTGGGCTAGCTTGCGATAGGCCTGTTTAATCTCTTCTTTGGTGCTGCCATACTCGAGTTCGAGGACTTGATAATAGTAATTTAGGCGTTCCATGAGCCAGCGATAACTTAAAAATTATGGCGTTGAGGATCCTCGGGATAATTTTGTCTGCAAGATGCTGTTCTATGGCATATCTAAGGGCTATCTGGATGGACATCTTTCATGGTAGCCATGGGCTGCTTTTCTGTGGTGGTGGGAGTGCCATCTAGTTGCTATGTAATGACAGCGGGCAGGCTGGGCGATCAAACTGGGCCGAGGATATGGGTTGCCCATTGCTACCTAGGGTGATGAGCGGGATAATAATCGAGCAAAATTATCGATTTCTCTAGTTATTATCATGACCAAAAATCCACCTAAATACGATGTTTACGGCCTTGGTAATGCTCTGGTGGATATAGAATGCGCCCTGTCGGTGGAAACGCTGTCGGCCACAGGGATGGATAAAGGCGTGATGACCCTACTGGATGAAGCGGCTCAGAATAGTGCCATTGCTCAGCTAAAGGACTTTGCGACTAAGCGTTCTTGTGGGGGCTCGGCTGCCAATACGGTGATTGCCATTAGCCAGCTCGGGGGGAGTGCCTTCTATAGTTGCAAAGTGGCTGATGATGACTATGGTCGGTTTTATACTCAGGATCTGGTGGACTGTGGGGTGGCGACAAACCTGACGAGCCATGCCCCCGAACCGGGAATGACGGGCAAGTGTCTGGTGCTGGTTACACCGGATGCGGATCGCACCATGGGGACGTTTCTGGGTATTTCATCTGAGCTGTCTGATACGGATTTAAACCCGGATGCGATCGCATCCTCTGCATACACCTACATCGAAGGATTTCTCGTTAGCGGCGAGAACAGCAAGCAGGCGGCCATCAAGGCCCGCTATTTGGCCAAAGCCGCTGGACGTCAGGTGGCCATGTCCCTATCGGACTACAACATGGTGAAATTCTTTAAGCCTGGGCTACTAGACATGATTGGCGACGGGGTGGACATGCTGTTTGCCAATGAGTCAGAAGCCTTGCTGATGGCCGATACGGAAGATTTGGCCGTGGCGATTGAGTATGTCAAAACCTTGGCCAAGACCTTTGCCATTACCCGGGGGCCCCAGGGCTCGATTATTTTTGATGGCGAACAGGTGTTAGAAATTGCCCCCCATCCGGTGGAGGCCATTGATACGGTTGGGGCCGGTGATATGTATGCTGGAGCCGTTTTGTACGGTATTACCCACGGATTGAGCTGGACCCAGGCTGGAACATTGGGGTCCATGGCGTCCGCTAAATTGGTGACGGCCTACGGGGCAAGAATGGGGACGGATGAGTTGAAAGGGGTTTTACAAACGGTAGTTGGAGCCTAGGGGCGCGCGCTTAAGCCTCGTCAGCCGGGAAGGCATTGTAAATCTTATGAATGCCTTCCCAGCCATCTTTTTTGCCAGCGTTCTGTCGAGCAATTTTTTCGGCTGATTGGACATCGGTGGCATGGACGGCCACCAGGGTTTTGGTCCCCCATTCAGAAACTAAGACGTAATATGCTTTCTGGCCAGACTTAGATCGAGACAGCATTGAGGATGCACCCAGCGACTATGTAAGTAACTCTTGCTATCGCTGGGGAGTTTATGCATATTCACTCGGGTCGATACAAACGTTTACGTGGCGCGGCCCTTCTACGTGGCGCGGCCATAATAGGCGACGGCTGAAGTGTCTGCTGGGCAGTTGGCTGATTTATTAGAGTTTAGCCCCAGCCAGGCCCAGAGCTGATCGCCCAGGGAGAAGTGCCACCATTCCTTAGGGTGTTGGCGAAACCCGGCGGACTGCATGGCTTGGGTCAAGAGTGTCCGATGGTGGTGAACGATCTCGCCACCGGGCTGGTGGGCAAAGTGGTTGGGGTAAGATCGCTCAGAAATTTCGTCAATGGCGGAGCCCATATCCACCACCTGTTGCTGATGATTTACCAGGGTAATGTCGATGGCGGCTCCGGTGCTGTGGGGTGGTGGGGTGGTCAGATCGTGGCTGGGGGCGGCCCAAAACTGATAAACCTGGTCGAGCAGCTGATCTTTGGGGGGCATTTTCTCAGTCCCTTGTTCATGCTGCCACTTTGCTAGCAGCTGGTCATAGGTGTGGTCCACCATAAATTGCTGAACTGCAATGGGGCGATAGGCATCAAAAATCTGAATCCGCCAGCCGGGATGATGGTGTTGCAGATGCTGCTGGGCCTGGATCAGAGCCTGTAGCACCCCCTGCCGCACATAGTAGGGAGAGCGCTCACCATAGGGCGCCCCCAACACCGCATAGGGATGGGGGTCGACCACGGCAAACTGTTCTAACGGAATGGGCACCAGGGGCTCGCCGCAGTCTTGTATGGGAATACGCTGGTAGGGTTTAGACACCATCAACCAACGGCGGCGGGCTGTTTGACCATTTCAACAAAGTTGGCCAGCAGCTGTAGACCTGTTTTAGCTGACTTCTCGGGGTGAAACTGAACCGCCATAAGATTGTCTTTGGTGACGGCGGCGGTGACGGTCTGGCTGCCGTGGGTAACGGTGGCGGAGACAATGGCTGGATCGGTGGTCTCTGCGTAGTAGGAGTGGACAAAATAGACCCACTCATCGGAGGAGATTGTGGTCCAGAGGGGATGTTCTGGCTGGGTCAGCTGGAGCTGATTCCAACCCATGTGGGGAATGGTGATACCGGGTTCGGGCTTGAACTTGCGTAGGGTGACCTTG
>CALBPH010000534.1 GCA_937899365.1 uncultured Leptolyngbya sp. | reverse complement strand
GTGCTCAAACCTGTTGGCCCCACACCATACACTGACCATAAAACAAGTGATCAACTGTATGGGGTCATAGCCTCTATTGGAATTTTGCTGTGGCAAATCAGCACTTATCAACTTGGTGAGTATCCCGGTCTGATCTAGTAGTTTTTTCATGAAAACCATTCCACTCCAAGGAGTGATTTCACGATCCGTAAAAGTAAGTTTTAGCTCCATTTGTTAAGTCAGAAAATCTTACCGAAAAATTGATGATTTTTTTAATAAAAAAATACTCGCTATCAATTGAATATCAGTAGCTTAAAAACAAAAATCTCTAATGGCCGCCATTAGAAACTCCGTCCATTGACAATTTTGGGTTAAAGGTCCTTTAACCCACATTATTCATTAGAATAGTTAAAAGGCGGACTTGAGTTGTTAACTTGAGAGAATATTCCCTCCATCCACGACCTTCTTTTGACCGGTAGAGAGATTTTCAGAGTCTTTTTATTAGCATGATTTACTGTCCATGCACCTAATGCAAAGCAATAGGATTTTAGGGTGGAGAGTGTAGCTCTTCTATGATGATTGAGCGCGAAATGTCGGAATAAACTCGTCAGGTTGTAGGCCACCATAATCCATCTGAAAGAGGCTTCGGTAGCCCAGAAGTCATGCAAGCAGAAGTTTTCTAACCCAAAATCATTCTTTAATTCCTTAATCCTGTTTTCACAATCCGCTCTGGTATTGTACATGTTCCATATCTGGTCGAGTGGTAGCTCCATATTGGTGACATAGCAACTGTACCTGTAGCCGGGCTCATCTTCAAAGAGCTGCTTACCGGTAGCATCAGGTCTAATGGCAACCTGTTTTCTTACGATGATATAGCGTCTAATTTTTCCACCCTCATGAGTAAACTTCATTTCGTTGAGTTCGATTCCTTTGGTGAGACTCACCCAGTCTTTAAGCCCCCACACCTCACTTTTTACATTAGGATACATGCGAACGGCAAGAATGTAGTTGAGCTGTTCTTCTTCCAGGTAAGACATGATCTCTTCGTTATAAAAACCACTGTCCGCCCTTACTAATCCTACTTCTTTCCCCTTTAAAGCTTCTTTGAAGGTCTCTTCCATAAAGGCTTTACAATTACTACTGGCTGCTGTATTGCCTGGTCTGAGCCATGCATTGGCTACCATACGGGTCTGGGAAACAAAAGCCATCAAGGGGTGATGTGAATTACGACCCCTTTTGTTAGGATTATAGCCTTTGGCACTGCCTTGTTGCTCGCCATACCTGGTGATGACCGTACTATCAAAATCAATCGTGAGTGCTCCTGTATTGATTTGGTCAAAAAACCAATGCTGCAACGCTGGAAATACTTCAGTATTCAGCCCCTGAGAAAATTTACCGAAAAAGCGACTGTAAGTACTTTGAGAAGGCATACATTGCCAACCGAATATCGATTGCAATACTTTATCATAACGTAACCAATCACAGTGGATATAGCGAGAAGCTCCTGTCCAAATACTTAACCAGAAACTCTCAATGACTTGCTTGGGATCGTACCCACGATTAGAACCGGGTTGAGGTAGAGGTAGGCTGTCTAGCTTCTCTCGGATGCCTACTTGGTCTACAAATCGTTTCATCAAGCTCATGCCCCCAAATGGAGTCACTGGCTTGCTCGAATATTCAATGGGAAGGTTAACCATTTTGGTGAGTTTTATCTAACGCTAAAATCACTCTCTATTACCAAGAAAACAACTCTTTTCAACCCTCCGTCAAATCCTATTGCATAATCAAGGTTTAACTCTGTCTCTATTATAAACATCCCACTTTTCCACAAAAATCCTACATGTTCTTTAAGGTTTTACGCAACTACCCGGCAGGCGTGCGCCTACAAGCTGTAAACAGCTAAGATAATCTAGCTATCTAAC